>CAXEWB010000267.1:0-4244 GCA_963999835.1 uncultured Cellvibrionales bacterium
GGGTTACAGCGCTGTATTTATACTGGGAGCAGGTGCAGGTATTGCAGCGTTGCTCATTTATGCCTTTATCTTTATGCGTTTTCGCAAAACCATACCCACTCTGGCCTATGCTAAATAAGCACCAGTTAGCAGTTACCTTTTGACCAATACCGTTTCAAGCTCTTCCACTGACCTGCCCTCAGTCTCAGGTAGAAGCCAAATAACCAGTCTCAGCCCGATAATAGGAGAAGAACGTCAGCGCCGCCCCTAGCGATGAATAAGAGCAATAGCCACTAAGATGAAGATTACATTGATAACGCCCACAAGAGTGGCTTGAGTAAAGGCGGCATCTGTACTAATACCGCTCTGCTCAAAAATAGTTGGTGAATAAAAGAAAATAGCGTTAATACCGGTAATCTGTTGCACTACGCCGATAGTGACACCAATAACCAGTGGCAAACGCAATTTTTTGCCCAAGATACCACCGATGCGATCCCATAGTGACTGTCTTTCAGTGGCGGAAATATTGTTGATAACATCAATGAAATACGACACAGAGGAGATGCATACTATGACAGTTGGAGATGGATACTAATCAAGTGGTAAAAAAGTTTATTGTTTTAAATGCTTAGTCAGAGACGAGCCAAGATGATTTTCTGGCTAAGACATCTGGTTAATCATCGTCTTGCAACGATGATATGTATGCGTCGGTGCTGAATTCACGACCAAGAAAATCTGCCACAAAATCACTTGCGGGTTTACTCCCAGCAGCCTGCAAAATCTTTCGCCTGTAGTCATTTGCTAGTTTGGTGTTACGCAATCCACCCGCTTCAAATCGCGAAAACAAGTCGGTAGCAATTGCCAGAGACCATTGGTAGGTATAGTAGTTTGAACTGTAGCCATTGAGGTGCCCAAAGTTTGCATAGAAATGTGTGCCTGGAAGATGGGGGTAGGCCGCATAACGTGCTTCAAGTTCCCTCATTAGTTCGTCGAGATCAAAGGACTGAGGATCTCCGTTATAGAAATTAAGCGATAGGTTTGCGTAGTAAATCTGCGTCGCCGTACCTGTGGCTCGACCAAAGTGTCTGGCGCGCACCATCTTTTCAACCAATTCTCGAGGAATTGTTTTGCCCTGTTCGTTTATCGCGAACTGACTCAGTGTCTCGTAGTCCCAAATCCACTCTTCCAGCATTTGCGAAGGGGCTTCAACAAAATCACGTTCCATTGACATACCCGCCACAGGTGACCACTTTTGTGTGCTTGCGAACATGTTGTGTAAGAGATGACCGAACTCGTGCAGGAACGTTTCGACCTGACCATGCTCCATTAGCCCTCTAGGGAAGTTCTGGGCGAGCCCTGACATGGGAATCTGCTTGTCCCTGATACCGGTTCTTAAGATCCAGTGGGCAGCGTGCTGGTACTTAAAGGGACGGGGGTGGTTATCCATGTAAAACCGACCCAGAAGCTGACCATTTTCCTTGATCTGAAAGGTCTCAACGTCCTCGTGCCACGTTGGTGTATCCCAGGGTTCAATTTCAACACCGAACAAATCTTCTGTCAGTTTAAAGATACCATCTCGTACTAGATGGTATTGAAAGTACGTTCGCACTTCTTGCGAGTCTAGCGCATAGTTTTCCAATCGCAACAGGTTCTGTATATAGGATGATTGCCACACTTCTACAGACTCGGCATCTGGCTGGTCTTGCTGAAGACGAGCTAGCATGACGGCAAGTTCATCTCGAACTGGTTTCTCTAGAGCATCCCCAATGCTGTTGAGGAAGTTTTGCGCATTGTCTGGCGAGCCAATCATCTGACTGTCCATTGAAAGGGCTGCATATGACTCAAAACCCAGCACGCCTGCCAACTCGTGTCGTTTAGCAATCAGTTGCTCTAGGAGAGCCTTGTTGGCTGGATAGCCCCGAGATCTTGATTTGATTCGTAACGCTTTGCGAAGTGCGTCACTCTTTGCGTAAGTCATTACAGGGTATAGATCAGGATAGTCTGTGGTGATGGTGACAAGTCCAGACTCATCAGCAGGGTGTGCGTCAAGATAATCTTGGGGCAAGCCATTAAGTTCGCTGGGTTTTACCTGAACGGATCGCACATCTTCACGTATGTTCTTATCGAACTCATTACCAATGGCAGTAATTTCATTTTGAAGGATACGGATTTTTTGCCGGGTCGCTTCATCCTTATCAACACCAGAGCGCCTAAAGGCTGCGAGTGATTCTTCCACCATGTGGCGTTCAATATCATCTAAGTCAGATGTGTCTATCGATGCAACGCGGTCGTAGTAGGGACGTGATAGTCCAATTTGAGAAAAGAAATCCGATTGCCTTTCGCTGCATTTATTGGCGGCATCACGAACATCGGCGTCAGGGTGAACCGACCTCAGGTGCCATACGTCTCCTATACCTGTTAATGCATCACTGACCTTCTCATACTGACCAAAAACAGTCTCGACTGTGGCTTCACCGGTTTGCCCTTCGAGTGAGGCGAATTCAGTGTTTGCCTTGTTAAGCGCAGCGTCACAGTCAGTTGCGATTTGTTCTGCACTTGCATTCGCCCTGATGCCTTCAATAAGCATGTCTTTTGTTGATACGACCGATGTTGATACGACAGACTGATCGTTGCTACAAGAAGCGATTAGTACTGTTATAACCACTGCCATAACTTTTATTTGATGGGTAGTCATTGAACGGAGCATTATTGTAGTTACCTTATTGGATGAAAATTAAATTTTGAGTGATGTAATTATTTTCTCGAAAGGCCGAACTTCAAAAAAGAGCCATTTGAAGTATTACATACTCTCCGACAAGATCGCTAGTCGGATCATTAAACCCTCTTATGTCAATGGATTAAGATTAGGAAATAATTTGTCTAATCCGTTTGGCTGAGAATTCGAAAGTAGTGCCTATGCAGTTCAGCGTATTTAGAGAATTGAGCCAGACAGAGTAGAAGTGATTGATTCAAATGGTAGCTACGGGTGGACTTGAACCTCTGATCGCAACATTCGCTGGGCCAGCAAAGGATAAAATTAATTTTTTATAGGTAAAGGTTACGAGAGTCTAAAATCCCGAAAGTAACAGACTTATCACCACGATTGGAATATAGGCGATTGCAATAAGAAGTTTCCACCCTAATTGAAGGTTATCTTCAATAATCAACGAAATAAGACCAGCTACCAAGCCTATTGCAATAATTGATAAACAGATAAGACTAGTCACATCATTAAGGGGCATAGCACCTAAAATTAGCATAGTTGCAAACCCAAAACAGATTATTGAAATTAGTGCGAACAGCGGGCTGAATATCAGCCAACTAATTCCGTGAAAATATTTTTCTGGTGCTATTTTCATGCTTATTAGATTAGTACATCAATACCAAAATAACCAATAGAAAAACTCTGAAGTCCTAAAAAAATTCCTACAGTGAAAAGAAGGGTGCAGGCATTTTGTGGTGGCCGTGGCGGTGTTCTACATATGCGGTTCCAAAGGAGTGAATCCTTTTTTTATTGGCCAAGTCATTAAAAATCTCATTTTGAGAGCCTCGTTACCACATCCCGAAAATTTTCAACTATAGTTATTAGAGGAGTCGTAGTAACTCCTTGGATGCCCCTTCTTGCTGTTAGGCAGATTTTCCTTCGCTGAGTCCTCCTTAATGACCTGTTACAGGTCACTTCTAACATTTTCAAAGTATTAAAAAGGAATTTAATTATGAGAAAACGATGCTTAATCCTCTTTCTAATCATATCTGTCAGTCATGGCGCAATAGCGAAGCCGACATGGCATACCGGTAAAATAACTAAAGTTTACCCCTTGGCTAACGGCAATTTTGTAATCACATTCGCTAATAATAGCTCCTATTGCACCAATGCGAGCCGACCCAAATATCACTATGTGGTTGTAGGTCAAAATGGTGTAACCGAAAAAGGCATTGAGTTTCTATACTCAGCTGCACTCGCAGCGGCCGCAACAGGTAAAAAAGTTAGTATAAATTTTGATACCAGTGACAAAAACTGTTATGTGAATAGACTCCAAGTGACTTTTTAACAATGACAAATTAACAGTGACAAATGAAAAGGATTTTCAAATGAATATTAAAACATCAATCTCTAAAGCTCTATTACCCAGTCTTGTCTCGATAGTATTGAGCCTCATCTCATTAAGTACCTATGCTTCCGTCGACTGTCCAGCTGCAAAAGTATTAAACCTGCAACCGCAAAGAGGGTCAATTCTTGTCAAATTACAGGGTCAAAATTGGCA
>CAXEWB010000268.1:0-2902 GCA_963999835.1 uncultured Cellvibrionales bacterium
ACGGAAAGCCGTATTCAGCGCACCCAAGAAAACCTTGAGCGCTTGACTGATATTCGCGATGAATTAGGGCGACAGTTGGGGCGTTTGGAACGCCAGGCTAAGGCTGCAGAAAAGTATGCGGAGTATAAACAGCAGGAGCGCCAGTTAACCGCCGAGTTATTGGGCTTGCAGTGGCGTAAATACAATCAATCGGGCCTTGAACAAAAGCAGGTAATTGGTGATCTGGAAATCGAGCAGGAAAAGCTGAATGCCCAGCGCAGTGCCTGTGATACGGCGATTGAAAAACTGCGGGTTGAGTTCTCCCAGTCCAGCGATGCATTTAACCAAATTCAGGCCAACTACTACAAAATTGGCGGTGAGGTTTCACGCCTTGAGCAGGCTATTGAGCACTCGCAACAGCGTGCTCAGGAGTTAACCAAAGATCTTCAGGAAACCGAGCACAATTACACTGAGGCGGAACAACACCTTGCTAGCGACCGGCAAAAGGTCAGCGGATGGGAAGCAGAATTTGCCGAGTTAAAGCCACTTCTTGAAGCTGCGGCGGAGGCAGATAAAGCTTCTACGGCGCTATTGCAGTCTGCTGAGGATGCAATGCAACAGTGGCAGCAGTCTTGGGACGAATTTAATGTGAAGGCGGCGGATCCCCGGCAACAGGCTGAGGTACAGCAGTCGCGTATTCAGCATTTAGAGCAACTGTTAAGTCGATTGCAGGTACGTCAGGAAGATCTGTTTTCTGAGGCCAGTAGTTTTCAGGCCAGTCCAGCTGAGGAGGAGATGGCGACGATTCAGGCGCTTCTTGCTGAGGCAGAGCTCGCCCGTGAAACGTTGGTGAAACAGGGCGAGCATAACAGTAGCGAGATTCAGGCACTGCGTGAGCGCGAAAAAACCACCAATGCTGAGTATGATCAAGCGCGCACTACCCAGCAAGCCTTAAAGGGTCGTCAGGTTTCCCTTGAGGCGCTTCAGCAGGCGGCGATGGGCGATGAGTCTGAGATGAAGTGGCTGGCTGATAAGGGCCTTGCTAAAGCACCGCGTTTGGGCGATTCATTGGTTCCTGCTAAGGGGTGGGAATTGGCAGTCGAGACGGTATTGGGTAGTTATCTACAGGCTATTTCGGTGGACACTATCGCTGATAGTGTCGATTTGCTTAAAGACTTTAATAAAGGCGAACTATTGTTGGTAAGCAAGGGCGCTGTAGGTAGTTCAGCGTCTACTAAGGGTAGACCCCTGAGTGAGTTGGTCGAAGGTGAATCAGCGCAAAGCCTGCTGTCCCATGTGTATGCAGCAGAAACATTAGCAGAAGCACTTAAGTTGCAGTCATCCCTCAGTGACGTGGAGTCTGTGGTCACCCCTGAGGGTATTTGGATGGGCAATAATTGGTTGCGGGTGGCACGGGACAAAGATGCCAGCGCGGGGTTTTTGCAACGCAAGCAAGAGTTGGAATCAATTGCTGAGAAATTAACGGAAAATTCGCAAACTATTGAGTGTCTTGAGGCGGTTCGCCAGAGTAATGAACAGCAGTTACATAAACTCGAAGAACAGCGCCGCGAAATTGCTACTAATACGGCGCAACAACAACAAAACTATGCAGAATTGCGCTCTAAACTCAGTGGCTTTGAGGTTCAAATAGAACAGTACCGTGCCAGAAGGCAACGCGCTGAGACTGAACTGGCGGATGTAGAGCAACAGGCTAAAACAGAACAAGAAAACCTCTCTACTGCCCGCTCGGTGCTTGAGGAATCTATCCATAAGATGGAGGCAGACAGTCAACAGAGAGATGCCCTTATCGAACAGCGTGATCAGTGCCGTGCCAAACTCGATGAAGCACGAAACCAAGCTAATCAGGACAGTGCCCAGTATCAACAGTTAGTGATGCGTGAGGGCAGTTTAGGTACCCAGTTGGGGTCGGTAAAAGAGGGTATTCAGCGCTTGGAGAACCAAGTAGAGCGCTTGCAAGAGCGACGGGATCAATTAAGAGCAGCCTTTGTGATTAAAGAAGACCCCTCGGAAAGTCACAGCGCCGAATTGGAGAAGGTGCTGGCATCGCGCTTAGCGGTTGAAGAGCAACTGACCGAGGCCAAGCAGACAGTGGATAATACTGAGCACCGCATGCGTGAGCAGGAAAAACTGCGCACAGAAATTGAGCAACAGGTGCAACAGATACAGGGCAAGCTGGAGCAGGAGCGGATTTCTGCGCAGGAGGTTGCCACCCTAAGCCATACTCTGGAAACACAGATTACCGACCAGCAAACAACCCTTGAGGATGTGCTTAAAAACCTTGATGAAGACGCGCAAATTGTAGACTGGGAGGAACAGCTGCAATTGCTAAGTAATCGTATTCAGCGCCTTGGGCCGATTAATTTAGCGGCCATCGATGAATATAAGCTTGAATCTGAGCGCAAGGACTACCTTGATCAGCAAAATGCTGAACTCGAGAATGCCTTGAGTACTTTAATGAGCGCTATCCAAAAAATTGACCGCGAAACACGCAGTCGATTTAAAGATACCTTTGAGTTTGTAAATACCCATATCCAAGAGCTGTTTCCCAAGTTATTTGGCGGTGGCAATGCCTATCTGGAAATGACCGGTGATGACTTGCTTAATACTGGGGTGGCGCTGATGGCGAGACCACCGGGCAAGAAAAATAGCTCTATTCATATGCTCTCTGGGGGTGAAAAAGCGCTGACGGCCATTGCTATGGTATTTTCTATCTTTAAGTTAAATCCGGCGCCTTTCTGTATGCTCGATGAGGTGGATGCACCCCTTGATGATGCCAATGTGGGTCGCTATGCCGCAATGTTGAAAGAGATGTCTAGTCAGGTACAGTTTATCTGTATTTCCCATAATAAAATTGCCATGGAAGTGGTCAACCAATTGATGGGGGTCACCATGCATGAACCCG
>CAXEWB010000269.1:0-2260 GCA_963999835.1 uncultured Cellvibrionales bacterium
AGTCTACATTGTTTAACCAGCTTACGGAGTCTGATGTGCTGGCAATCGACCAACTTTTTGCAACGTTAGACCCTACAATGCGACGTCTGGATATTGCTGAACAGGGTCCAGTTATCTTCGCTGACACGGTTGGTTTCATTAGTCATCTTCCACACCGCCTTATCAATGCATTTCGTGCAACCTTAGAAGAGGCATCCTCAGCGACTCTTCTACTCCATGTCATAGATGCGGCAGCTGAAGATCGAGCCACTAGCATAGATAGAGTAAACGATGTTCTTGAAGAAATTGGAGCCAATCACTTGCCAACCTTGCTTGTTTACAACAAGATCGACCTAATGGAAAATACACAGGCAAAAATTGATCGCGATGCAGAGGGTCAACCAGTGGCTGTGTGGATGTCAGCCCTGTCAGGGGTTGGTGTGGATTTACTACTGCAGGCGGTTTGTGAGCTTTTGCCTAGAAAAGTAGTGCATACAAACTTGCAATTACGACCGCACCAGGGAGCATTTAGAGCGGCATTGTATCAACACAAAGCAGTGATCAGAGAGTCGTTTGAAGAAACGGGTGATATAAATTTGGAAATACAGTTGCCAGAAACGGACTTTTATCGTTTAGTGAAAGATCTGGGATTGAATCTACAAGATTTGAGACTAAATTAAGAAGCAAACTACAACCGTATTACCTTTAGCGAAATTGATAGAATTGAAAAATTTAACTGGAGTATAACTATGGCTTGGAATGAACCCGGTGGTGGAAGAGACCCTTGGGGAGGTAATCGCAATGGCGATGGCCCACCAGATATCGATGAGGTGATAAAAAAAATAAGGGAAAAACTTAGTTTTTTTGGTGGCGGTTCCGGTGGTAGCGGAGGCTCCTCAGCTAATAACAAGGGTTTACTGCCGATAGGTATTGTAGCTTTAGCTATGATTTGGGGCTTGTTAGGTTTTTATCAGGTAGATGAAAAAGAAGAAGCCGTTGTACTCAGGCTAGGTAAATACCATGATACACGCGGATCTGGTTTGAAATGGAACCCGCCTATTGTAGATTCAGTAACAGTGGTTGGCGTGACCGAGGAGCGCCAGTATCCCGCGCGGGGTTTAATGCTGACTCAAGACGAAAATATTGTCGAGATATCATTAACAGTGCAGTACAACATAGCCAACGCTAAGGATTTTGTGCTTAACATTAAGGACCCTGAGGTTAGTCTCAAGCAGGCTACTGACAGCGCCCTCAGGCATGTAGTAGGCAGCACAGGGCTTGACAATGTTATCTCAACAGGTCGTGAACAGGTGGCTCTTGGTACAGCAGAAAAACTGCAGTTACTTCTTGATATGTATGGCAGCGGTATCAATGTTGTTAAGATCAATATTGAAGAGTCGAGGCCGCCCACTGAAGTCAAAGCTGCCTATGATGATGTCATCAAGGCCCGAGAGGACCTTGAGCGTTTGGTCAATGAAGCTCAGGCCTATTCAAATGGTATTATCCCTGAAGCTCGAGGACAGGCACAGAGATTGCGTGAAGAGGCGGAGGGCTACAGATCACAAGTAGTATCCAAGTCACAAGGTGAGGCAGAAAGGTTTTCCAAATTAGTGGCTGAGTATCAGAAAGCTCCAGAAGTGACTCGTGAGCGCCTCTACCTTGACGCAGTTGAAGATGTGATGACTCAGAGCACTAAGATTCTGTTGGATACTGAAGGCGGCAATAATATGCTCTACTTGCCTTTGGATAAGATTGTTCAGCAAAGTGGATCAGTTCAGCGCAATACTGCGCCAACCAATGACCAAATGATTGATCGTATTGCCAATGAGGTCATAGACAAATTACAGAGAAACAGTGAACGAATACAATCGGAGAGGCGACGATGAATAATCTATTAAAAACATTGGCCGTGCTAATTGTCGTATTGGTCGGCGTCAATAGCACGCTCTTTGTGGTGAGTGAGTTTGAGCGTGGCGTTAAACTGAGGTTTGGTAAGCTAATTGAGGCGGATATCCAGCCTGGACTGCATGTAAAACTGCCATTTGTTGATATTGTGCGTATTTTTGATGCGCGCATACTCAGTGTGGATGCACAGCCTGCAAGTTTCTTCACCATCGAGAAAAAGCGTTTAATTGTCGATTCCTATGCCAAATGGCGCATCTCTAATGTAGAGGCCTATTACAAGGCTACGGGTGGTGTTGAGTCAGTAGCCCGCAATCGACTTGCCAATCGAGTCAATACCGGCTTGCGCAACCAGTTTGGTACTAGAACTCTGCATGAA
>CAXEWB010000270.1:0-1805 GCA_963999835.1 uncultured Cellvibrionales bacterium
CGCCCTCTATGATCAGCTCGTTATTTATTTCCTCAAGATCTGCTTGATTCTCCAGTTTCATTGCCATTGGCAACATCATTACGTTGGCCAAAATAGCCCCGTACATGGTCGTTAAAAGTGCAACTGCCATTGCGGGCCCAATGGCTTTTGGATCAGACATATTACCCAACATTTGTACCAGACCAATAAGGGTCCCGATCATTCCCATAGCCGGCGCAATCTCACCCCAAGCACTAAAGATCTTAGCGCCCATAGCATGGCGTGCTCGGGTTGCGGTTTTTTCTCGGTCAAGCGAGGTCTTTATAATTTCTTCATCAGCACCGTCGACCAACATGGCCACCGCCTTGGCTAGGAATGGATTACCGATTTCTTGACCCTCTAGGGCAATCATGCCGTCTTTACGCGCTATAGTGGCCAGCTCAACAATTTGCTCGATCAGAGTCTCAGGCGCATCAAGTTTATTTTTAAAGTTTTCCCCCGCCACTGCTATGGCGCCTAAAAACTCACCTAGAGAGGAGCGAAATAGCACAACGGCTGTAGACCCAGCCACTACAATCAACATGGAAGGTGTATCGATAAATGCTCCTGGGTCATCCATCGCTGAGAAAATCAAACCAAAAGCACCAAGCAGGCCCAAGATAGTGGCTATATCCATAGTAGTTACCTTATAAAACTAGTTCTTTCACCTGTGCAAAATCTAGCAAGCCTCGCTAAAGAGTGCAATCTATGTTTTATCTATCGGCAGTAATGGGAAATAATTAAGCAGTATATAGAGTGCGTATAGGTTGTTATCGTAAAAAACAATCTTAAAAAAGGCTTAGCGAAACCATTGATCTGCCGATATCACATAGTAGGACCTTGTAAATATTAATAAGCAAGTATGTATTTTTTTTGTATAATCTATGAGATAAGAGCTGAACATTTTGTAGACTCTGTACCAACTCTGAAGGTTTGGGGTTTACTTTAACTGATAACAGTAGGGGTTAAGGAATGATCTTTAAATCTGTAAGCATCACTTCTTGGCGTAGCAAGTGGCCGAATTTCACCACCCATTCTAAGAGAATTTCCTTTTTGTTAATGGCTGTTTTGTCAGTTGCCCTATTAGCATCCTGTGATGTGTATGAGGTTCAGACAAAATGTGGTGACCACTTTGAAAAAGGTGATCGTGGCAAATTCGATACCAATCAGCCTGGCCTAGCAAGGGACACTAAAACGAATACTGTCTGGTATCGCTGCCCAGGTGGCAAAACGTTTTTACATCATCGCTGTAAAGGTGAGACTGTATTGGCCAGCTGGGATGAAGCCATGGCCTATGCAGAGGAGTTTTCAAAAAAAGCGGGGGCAACCTGGCGTCTTCCTACAAGAAAAGAAATGAAATCTATTATGGAATCTAGCTGCAATGCTCCGACAATTAATGTCAACGTATTTCCTGACGCTGAGGTTGCAAATTTTTGGACATCCAGCAGTGGCTTGCATCAAGATCAATTTAGATGTTCTGTGAATACCTACAATGGCAGTGTTTCCTGCCGTCAAATTCGCACCTTACAGCAGCCTTTTATGTTGGTTAAAGACTAGTAGGGGGCAATGGTTAGAGTTGGTTACGCCTATTTTTTTTCTGTAAGCAACTCAAAAATCTGCTTTGCATGTTCCTCAGGAATATTGAAACGTGCGCGAAGCTCTTCAATATGTTTTTCTTCTTCGCTAGTAATAATGCCATCACTCATGGCTAACTTTATCTCTTCTTCAAAGATCGCCGCTTTGCGGGCCATTTGAGTTGAGAATGCCGATGCGACAATACCTGTTAG
>CAXEWB010000271.1:0-2327 GCA_963999835.1 uncultured Cellvibrionales bacterium
GAAGTTGCAGGTCAACTATCACCAGATGATATTTACCAACTCAATGCTCAGCTTGATCCGAGCCTTGTCATTACTCGTTAGCCAGTCTGGCGATTGAAGCTAACATTAGAGTTGCCTGTCAATTTGCTCCAGCAATTTTGTCAGTGCACCACGATTTTCCTCAGCAATTTGCTTAGCTGCGTTACCCATGGACTGGCGACGCTGGGGATTTTGCAGTAAGTCCTTACATTGGTTTGCCAAATGGGCAGCATCCTCGCAGATTAGCATTGCATTGCCAGAAATCAGTAGCTGGGAGACTTCAGAAAAGTTAAATAGATGGGGACCACTGATAATAGGTACGCCCCAAGCCGCAGGCTCTATCATATTATGACCGCCATTGGGTACCAAGCTTCCACCCACGAAGGCAATGTCGCAAGCGCCATAAAAGAGCATCAGCTCACCCATGGTATCGCCCAATAGAATGTCTACCTTACTACTATCCGCGCCTGTGTCACTGCGTTTTGCCACACTAAATCCTGCACGACTACAGAGCTCATAGACCGAATCAAAACGCTCGGGATGACGTGGCACCAGAACTAGCAAGGGAGGTTTGTCTAGAAAATCCACTAACTGCTGGAAGGCCTGCAAAATAATTTCGTCCTCACCTTGATGGGTGCTAGCCACCAACCATACCGCTCTATCCTCAGGGCCTCGCCATTCATTCGCTAACTTTTTGGCTTTTTGTTTTAACTCTGTGTCCAGACAAAGATCAAATTTGATATTACCGGATACAGTGAGAGCCTGCGTAGGCAAGCCCAGATCAATAAAACGTTGACCATCATCAGCCTGCTGGGCAACCAGTGCATTGACGGATCGCAGCATAGGCCCGACCAATGGCGCAATTTTTCTATATCCACGGGCTGACTTTTCCGAAAGTCTTCCATTGGCTAATACGACGGGTATATCGCGGTGGCGACAGGCAGCAATGGTATTTGGCCACAGTTCAGTTTCCATAATGATTAACAGTTTTGGATTGACCCGTTTCAAAAAGCGCGCCACTGCATCGGGTGTATCATAAGGTGCATAGCTGTGTTTTACCGAATTACCAAATATCGCCCTGATGCGTTGCGAACCGGTGACTGTCATGCCGGTCACCATTAACTGATACTGAGGATAGTTCGCCTGCAGAGCCTTAACCAATGGCACTGCCGCAAGTGTTTCCCCTACGGAAACGGCATGCAACCAGATAATTTGCTGATTATTGAGATCTGGAACAAAACCAAAACGTTCAGCCCAACGGCGTCTGTAAGCAGGCACTCTGACCCCACGGTAAACTAATCTAAACAGAATAACCGGAGTGAAAAAATAGATAAGCAAGCTGTATATAAATCTGAAAAGACTTGCCATATTCTGTTGCTTTGCCTCTTTTTTGACACCAAATGTCTGTTAAAAAACTTCACTTTAGGGAATAATTACACCCGAGTACGTTACCTATAACGCTATATTACCTCGATTTGTAGTACAACAGTTTAAGTAGTTAACAGTGAGTGCATGTAAATGCCGTATTTCAGTGTTATAAGCAGTAATAAACTGGTGATCACCAACTTTAAAGTGATGTTTTCATCCTTTAAAAAGTCACACAATTTCAAAAAGTTAAAACGTTTTGAGGCACGTTTATTGATCGCTTTTAAAAACCCTGATGTGTATTTTATGGTAAGAGATCCCTACCAAAAAGCAATCTCTTTTTATAAAGACAAGTTCCAGAAAATACCGAGCCAGGCGGATTTTTCTAAACCCTTTAAGTGGGAAAAACCCCAACGAGTCTTCTTCCCGCTATTAGGTTTGTGTGTCAAAAAAAATACTCCTCAAGAGATTAAAAAAAGACTGATGGATACTTCATTTGATGAGTTCGTTATCCTGCTTGCCCAGTGCTACCATCTCGATGAACATGTTCATCCACAATACTGGATTCTGCAGAATCCCGTTTATGGATTTCTCAAATCGCTTGGCCTAAAAAAACACAACATAACTATTTTCAAAATGGACCGTGCAGAGGATATGTCAGAATTTGTCGAAGCAACGCAGTTCGACTTCTCTAAGCCCAGAAACAGCACAGCCAATATCACTATGCCAAAGATAAGTGAGGAATCCTTGGCTATACTTAATCATATATACAAGCGCGACTTTGAAGACTTTGGCTATCCCATTAGATAGCACTGACAAAATGTAAGCTGACTCAGTTACAGCAAAAATAGGAAAAAAGGGCAAGGAATGCTCATGGAAATTTTCGTAATCGATCTAGATTCATCTAAAGATCGATTGAACAATATTCAAATGGAATTCAAAAA
>CAXEWB010000272.1:0-2295 GCA_963999835.1 uncultured Cellvibrionales bacterium
GATATAAAAGAAACTAATAAACTGCCGCGGCGGGCCGACAAGAAATAACGCAGACCAATATACACAGGTAATGATCTGATCAAGCACCCTCCTCCAAGCAACCTTCTACAAGAGAGACAGTTCGGTCTAAACGCCTAGCAATCAATTGATCATGGGTAACGATAACAAAACTAATTCCCAGATCTTGATTGAGATTTATCAACAAATCCATAACAGAACTAGCAGTCTTAGGGTCTAGGTTGCCCGTGGGCTCATCCATTAAAACCAATGATGGAGATCGGGCCAGCGCTCTTGCTATCGCAACGCGTTGCCTTTCACCGCCGGAAAGCTCCGCGGGTCTATGTTGCATTCGATCCTCAAGACCCACTCTGGTTAACAAATCCGTTGCTTGCTGGGTAGATTCAGCAACTGATTGACCGCCCACCAAACAAGGCATGGCTACATTCTCAAGGGCAGAGAACTCACCCAAAAGATGATGAAACTGGTAGACAAAACCCACATGTTGATTGCGCCATGCTGCCCGCTCACTGGCTGATAAATCTTTCCAGTCCACATCGGCAACCACTACAGAACCCGCACAGACATCATCAATACCGCCCAGCAAATTGAGCAAGGTGGTCTTTCCAGAGCCCGACACGCCCACAATGGCCAATTTTTCACCGCGCATTATATCCAAGTTCACGTTGCGAATAACGGACAGTTTGTTGTCGGTACCTGCCTGCAGATAATCGCGCCTGACGTTGCGCGCCGCCAAAATAATGTCACTGGTCATAGCGTAAAGCCTCTGCTGGCAATACTTGGCCAGCGCGCCAAGCGGGATAGAGTGTCGCTAGGAAACTCATAATCGATGCAACAGCTACCACAAGTAATACATCGCTTAATAGTAGCTTACTAGGCAAGGAACTAATTAAATAAATTGATGGATCAAACAGATGCATGCCTGTTAGGTTTTCAAATGCTGTCACTATGTCTCCAATAAACAATGCTATAACAGATCCTAACAAGCCTCCAACAGCAATGCCAAAAAAACCCACCGCAGTACCCTGCACCACAAATAGTTTGATTATCTGATTAGATCTTGCGCCCAGAGTTCTCAACACAGCAATATCTTTGCGCTTATCAGACACCATTAATACCAAGCTGGCAATAATATTAAATGTAGCCACCGCAATAATCACAGCTAGTAGTAACCCTACGACTATTTTTTCCATGCGCATGGCTTTAAAGAGGGCTCCCATTAATTCAGTCCAAGATTGCCACTCACTATCATCGGGTAATGAGGGCGCTATTTGTTTAATAAAATGATCGGCAATATGAGCATCAACTAATTGAATCTGTATACCTTGATGACTCTCGCCCAAGCGTAAAAGCTTGCGTGCATCCTGTTGATGAATAAACGCCAACGAGGCATCTACCTGAGCGCCCACTTCAAAAATTCCCACCACGCGCATTCTTTTTAAGCGCGGAAAGGCTCCCATAGGTGTTATAGAAACCTGAGGAAGCACTATCTCAACTTTGTCCCCAATAAATACGTTCAATCGGCGCGCCACTTGACTACCCAAAATAATAGCAAAATCCCCTGCCTGTAATTTTTCGCTATGCCCACTTACCATATGCTCTGCTAAGTCATTAGTGGCATTCCAAGCTGGATCAATCCCCTGAATCATTAGCCCTTGCTGTGCATAGTCCGTTGAGGCCATGGCGTAGGTCTGCACCAAAGGAAAAATAGCTGCTACCTCTTGTTTAGACGATAAACGTTGCTCAAATTCATTTACCTCTTGAGAGGAGAATCCGTTAGAACCCATTACAGTAATATGTGGGACCACTTTAAGAAGTCGCTGCTTAATCTCGCGATCAAATCCATTCATAACTGACAGCACTACAATAAGCGCCATAACACCCAGTGCCATAGCAATAAATGAAAAACCGGAAATAAATGAAAGGTAACCATTTTGACGCTTACTAAACGCATAACGCAAACCAATAAAAAGGGATAAATTTTTGTTCATGAGGGGATTAAACAGGAAAGCCAGCGGTCAAACAACCGGCATCAGATAATTGGTCACCTCTGAATGATCGCTTGCTTTAGTAAGTCCAATTTATCCTACCAACGACAATCCGACTTATGTGGAATTTCAATTGCCCTAACCCTAAATTGGTGAGTTGCATTGTTTTAGGAAAGTTACAAGACCATATTGATTATGAATTCGACAATAATTTATTCTATTATTATGTAATGGGCGCTCTCTATCATAACAACTGATTCAGTAAGCGGATAAATTCGAAATCAAATCC
>CAXEWB010000273.1:0-4021 GCA_963999835.1 uncultured Cellvibrionales bacterium
GTATAACTCTCTGTATTGATAAAGAAATCGGGCTTTACATAAGCCCTAAACAGGTAGCCTGAGAACTTCAGCTGCTCAAATAGGTTGTCTGTAAATATGCGCGGACATCCTGAATTTTAACTAACCGCATATTGGAGAAGAACTATGGCACTAAGTGCACAAGAAAAAGCAAAGATCGTGGCTGAGCATGGCCAAGTGGAAAATGATACAGGTTCCCCAGAGGTTCAGGTTGCACTGCTCACCGCAAACATTAACAAGTTACAACAACATTTTGGCGATCACCAAAAGGACAACCACTCCCGACGTGGTTTGATCCGTATGGTTAATCAGCGCCGAAAATTGCTAGATTATCTCAAGGCTAAAGATTCCGAACGTTACAGTGCTTTGATTAAGAAGCTTGGTCTGCGCAGATAATATGACGAAGTTGCGGCGCAGTTTTTAATGGCTTAGCTGCAACTTCAATATAAACCAATTGACTCAGAATTATGTTCGTATGTATTGCTGATCGAGTTACTTATGACTATTACCGCTGATAGTTATAAGTAACCCGAGCAGCACAGATAGGACAGTAAACTGAGTGCTAATCGAAAAAAGGTAAAACTATGACCCCCCTAATTAAAAAATTTGAATACGGTAAACATACTGTAACACTTGAGACAGGTCGAGTTGCTAGACAGGCAACAGGCGCTGTTTTATGTTCAGTTGATCAAACAACAGTGCTCTGTACAGTCGTCGGAGAGAAGGAAGCCAAAGCAGGAATGGACTTCTTTCCACTGGGCGTGCACTATCAGGAAAAGGCCTATGCAGCGGGTAAAATCCCTGGCGGTTTTTTCAAGCGCGAAGGAAGGCCTAGCGAAAAAGAGACATTGACTTCTCGTTTAATTGATCGGCCCATCCGTCCCCTCTTCCCAGATGGGTTTAAAAATGAAGTACAGGTTGTCTGTACTGTTATATCAGCAGACAAAGATATAGATCCTGATATTGCGGCAATGATAGGTACATCAGCAGCACTTGCAATTTCTGGCATACCTTTCAATGGTCCCATTGGGGCAGCACGAGTCGGGTATACAGAAGATGAGGGGTATCTTCTTAACCCCAATTACAGTGATCTGGAAACATCTGCATTGGATATGGTGGTTGCTGGCACGACAGATGCAGTTTTAATGGTTGAATCTGAGGCTAGCGAGCTTTCTGAGGATATTATGTTGGGCGGTGTTTTGTACGCTCATCAAGAAATGCAGGCAGTAATAGGTGTCATAGAACAGTTAGTTGCAGAAGTGGGCAAACCTCGCTGGGAATGGCAGGCAGAGGAAGAAGACCTTGCACTTAAAGAGGACCTCTTTTCACTGGTGGGTGACGAATTAAACAGCGCCTATCAGACGGTCGATAAGCAGGCGCGTTCAACCAAAGTCAGTGAATTGAGAGAACTCGCTGTAAGCAAACTGACGGAGGATGACAAATATCCAGAGGAAGCCATTAAAGACGCCTTCAAAAAGTTAGGTAAAAATATCGTTCGCAGCCGCATAATTGCCGGTGAGCCACGTATTGATGGCCGTGACAACAAGACTGTCCGTACCATTCATGTCGAAGTGGATGTCTTAGACCGAGTGCATGGCTCTGCACTGTTTACTCGCGGCGAAACTCAAGCCCTAGTTGCTGCAACCCTAGGTGCAAACCGAGATGCACAGATGATTGATGCCCTTGAAGGTCGAAGAGATGATCCCTTTATGTTGCATTACAACTTCCCTCCCTATTCAGTAGGAGAGTGCGGAAGGATTGGCTTCACTGGGCGACGTGAAATTGGTCATGGACGATTAGCCCGACGAGGCGTTGCAGCTGTCCTTCCCTCTGAGTCCGAATTCCCCTATGCCATGCGAGTCGTTTCAGAGATTACTGAATCCAATGGATCCAGTTCGATGGCATCAGTTTGTGGTTCCAGTTTGGCACTGATGGATGCTGGCGTGCCCTTGAAAGCGCCAGTTGCCGGTATTGCTATGGGCTTGGTCAAAGAGGACAGTGGTTTTGCAGTTCTGACTGATATTCTCGGTGATGAAGACCATTTGGGTGATATGGACTTTAAAGTGGCTGGAACAGCTACGGGCATCACTGCTTTGCAAATGGATATCAAAATTGAAGGTATCACTGAGGAAATTATGGAAATTGCACTCGAGCAGGCATTGCATGCGCGCTTACATATCCTTGATGAGATGAACAAGGTTATTTCTAAAGGGCGTGATGAAGTGGCCGACTCAGCACCCAGAATGGCAACCATGCAGATTGACCCAGATAAGATCCGCGATGTGATTGGTAAGGGCGGTGCGACTATCCGTGGCCTGTGTGAAGAACATAACTCAACCATTGATATTACCGATGATGGTGAAGTTAAAATCTACTCTGAGGACTCCCCGTCATTGGAAGCTGCTAAAGATGCAATTACTGCCATAGTGGCGGACCCAGAACCCGGTATGATCTATGACGGCAAAGTCGTTCGCATCGTCGACTTTGGTGCTTTCGTTAATTTTATGCCCGGAACGGACGGTTTAGTGCATATCTCACAGATCGCTGAAGAGCGTGTAGAAAAGGTAACAGACTACTTATCAGAGGGACAGGATGTCAGGGTCAAAGTCCTAGAAATTGACAACCGTGGTCGCGTTAAACTGTCTATTAAGGAGGCAATGCTTGAGGAAAACTCAACTGCTTCTGCAGACGAAGGTAGCGCTACATCAGAATAATCAAAGACAGTTAAGCGTATAAATAAAAAACCCTAGTGTGTGCACTAGGGTTTTTTTGTGCCTTCTTATGGCTTTTCTAGCCTGAGGCTAAATCCAGTAGCTCTGATGCATGGGAAAGGGTCTGTTGAGTAACTTGGGCGCCGCCTAACATTCGGGCCAATTCTTCAATACGCTGTTCTCTGCTTAAAATATTCATTACCGATTCAGCGTTATCAGCCTGTAAAATTTTGCTAGCGACATAATGATGGTGTGCATGGGCAGCTACCTGAGGCTGATGGGTCACGCTAATTACCTGCCCTTGATTACCCAGTTGTTTGAGTAACTTGCCAATAATATCAGCTGTGCTACCCCCAATGCCAACATCCACTTCGTCAAAAATCACTGTAGGTATACTGCAGTGGGCGGCAGCAATCACCTGTATGGCGAGGCTGACTCGTGATAGCTCACCGCCTGAAGCGATTTTAGCTAGCGGCTTATGAGGTTGTCCTGGATTGGTCGCGATTAAAAATTCTACGTCTTCAAGGCCAAAAGATTTAAATTCATTGCCATCTTGTGGTATTAACTGTATACGAAGTTCTGCGCCCTCCATCGCTAATCCCTGCAGTTGATTGTTTATTGCTTGTGCCATAGCTTCGGCACCCCGCATACGAGCCTGACTAAGTTTTTTGGCTGACTCTCTATACCTACCTGCTGCAACCTCGACCTGCTGTTGCAAGTGATGCAGACTTTCATCACCTTCCATTAGATCATGCAGTTCTGTTTCAAGTTTGATCAAAGTTTGCTGCAGATCTTGTGGATTCACGCGATGTTTACGAGCCAACTGGAAAATGACGCCCAGTTCGTCTTCGACCTGTTGCAATCGCTCTGGATCAGCTGAAAATTGATCAACATGATGTTCGATTTCGCGAATGGCCTCCTCAACTTGAATGAGTCCATCTTTAAGCAGTTGCTCTGCATTTTCCAGTGCTTGAGGTTTATGCTTCAGGTTAGCCAGAATAGATAGAGCGCGGTTAAAACCATCGCGCAAATTAAAACTCTCTACTTGGTCACATATACTCAGTAATGCCTGACTGTCCGTCAGTATCTGTTCGGCATTGGCAAGACTCTGCTGCTCATCTTCCAAGCTCTTCAAATGAACAGGATCAAGATTTAAATGTTGAAGCTCTTTAACCTGAAACTGTAAGAGTTCTTTTCGAGCTTCCAACTCCTCAGTACGGGCAGACAGAGCAGTCAATTTCTTATGGGCTGTATTCCAAGTTTGAAAGTGGCTTTTAACCTCTTCAGAAAGA
>CAXEWB010000274.1:0-2081 GCA_963999835.1 uncultured Cellvibrionales bacterium
GAGCTAGATATGGAGCAGGCTTCCATAGATCTCAACTTTGAGCACGCCGCTGAATACCGAGATCAGATTTCTGCACTTCGCCAAATTCAAACTCAACAGGTGATAGAAAAGGGTAAGGGCTCCATTGATGTGGTGGCGGCATCTGTGACAGATGGATATGCCTGTGTACATATTTTGTATGTACGGCAAGGTCGTATTTTGGGCAGTCGCAGTTATTACCCTAAGGCACCACTGGCTAATCAGGCCGACGAGTTATTAAATGATTTTGTACCACTGTTGTACCTTGAAGGTGGTGCTCGTCCTGACTTACCCAAAGAGATCTTGCTCAGCCATGAGATCAACAGTGCAGATATTTTAAGCGATGCATTGAAACAGCAAATTGGCCGCTCCATTGAAGTCCGCTATTCCGTGCGTGGGTTTCGCGCCAAGTGGTTGGAGCTTGCTCAACGCACTGCTGAGCAGAATCTAAGTGCTAAATTGGCATCAAAGAAAACCCAAGAACAGCGCTTTGATGCATTGCGTGAGACATTGGCGCTAGATGAGGTTCCCCAGCGCATCGAATGTTTTGATATCAGTCACAGCAGTGGTGAGGCTACTGTTGCCAGTTGTGTGGTTTTTGACCCCAGTGGTGCCGTTAAAACGGATTATCGCCGTTTCAATATAGAAGACATTAACCAAGGGGATGACTACGCGGCAATGGCACAAGCCATTCGCCGCCGCTTTACTAGACTCAAAAAGGGCGAGGGTAAAATTCCTGATATCTTGTTGATCGATGGCGGTAAGGGACAACTTAGCTCGGCGCGGGATGTGCTAACCGAGTTGGGTGTGGTTGGCGTCTTGTTGTTGGGTATTGCCAAGGGTACAACCCGAAAGCCTGGATTTGAAACCCTAATTGTCGCTGATGATAACTATCGCGTGATTGCAAACCCTCAGTCAACAGCCTTGCACCTACTGCAACAGGTACGCGATGAAGCACATCGTTTTGCGATTACCGGACACAAACAACGAAGAGACAAAAAGCGACGCACATCACCTCTTGAGGGCATACCGGGTGTTGGGCCAAAACGCCGACGCGATCTGTTAAAACATTTCGGAGGGATCGCTGAAGTTAAAAAAGCCAGTGTCGCCGATTTGCTGAAAGTGCCGAATATAAGCAAAAAGGTAGCTGAAGCAATTTATAGTGCCATGTACAATGACTAAGTGGTTGGCTAGTTTTATAATAACTGTCTAAATTAAGTGAGTAGTAATTAAAGTAAGAAAGTTTTTATGTGGAATTTACCCAATACATTAACACTGCTTAGAATCGCGCTAATACCCGTATTTATTGCCGTTTATTATATGCCTTGGGCAGGCAGTCATATTTTATCCGCCGCTATCTTTGGTGTCGCTGCTCTGACAGATTGGGTAGATGGCTACTTGGCGCGCAAACTGGAGCAGGTGACGCCTTTTGGTGCTTTCTTAGACCCAGTAGCAGATAAGTTAATTGTAGTAGCGGCATTGGTGATGTTACTCGAGATTCACTCATCTATCTGGTTTGCCTTGCCGGCAATGATTATTATTGGTCGCGAGTTGGTAATCTCTGCATTGCGTGAGTGGATGGCTGAGCGCAATTACCGTGAAACGGTCGCAGTCTCCATGCTTGGTAAAGTGAAAACTTGGGTTCAGATGGTGTCAGTCGCGTTGCTGCTTCTTGCGATGCCTGATTACCCAATTTATTATCAACTGGGTATGCTGGGCATCTGCGTGGCAGCTTTTCTGGCCCTTTGGTCTATGCTCCTCTATCTGAGACAAGCTTGGCCCCAACTTCAGGGCAGCGCGGACAGCGATTAGACGTTTAACGAATACCCAACCAAGCACAACAATAAAACAGACTTAGTTGCTCATGGGAGTTGATTTCTTGCAGGCTTGCCCTAGAATAGCGGCCTCTTATCAAACTCAATTGGTCGCAAGTCACTGGGTGAGTTTAAATAAGCTTTTGGCGCAGTAGCAAAGTGGTAATGCAGTGGACTGCAACTCCGCGATCGTCGGTTCGATTCCGACCTGCGCCTCCATTTACACTTGCAAACCTTTGTTTCTTTCTA
>CAXEWB010000275.1:0-2307 GCA_963999835.1 uncultured Cellvibrionales bacterium
AAATATATTAAAGACTAATATATTCAAGGCTAAGGAGTAGTCAGATGTTGCGGAATACAGGGAAAGTACAAACCGATCAATCTCAATCCGCCGCACGTCGGGCGCTAAATGCCTGTCTTTTGGCCTGCTTGGTATGCGGTGCCTTAGGTGCTGGCAGTGTACTGGCTTGGAGTCCACCGCCCCCTGAACCCTCGCCCGAACCTATTGTCCCCCAAATTGATCCCATACCGGGTACACCGAGCTTGTCTATTGACCTGTCGCAAACCCAGATAAAACTCAGTTGGAATGCCACTCAAGATGCCGAGTACTATCCGGTCTATGCCTATACTGGCGGCCAGTGGCGATATTTGGAAGACATCAGCGGCACAGCAGCCACCTACGACTATGAGCAACGCGGCTGGGATATGGGCGAATTGCAACTGAAAATTCTCGCCTGTAAAGCTAAACCTTGGTGGGTGTATGTAGCCGTCTGGGAATGGGGAGATAATAAGCGATGCAGTGACTACTCCAATGCTGTTCAGGTGCGGAATCAGATAATCCCTGAAACGCCGAGCCTAACCTTGTCGGCTGAAACAGATCGCGTGAGTTTATCTTGGGATTCTGTTGATTATGCGGAAAACTACCAGATTGAAATTTACAAGGAATTTAACTGGCTATCTTTAGCCACCGTTAACGGTACTCGTACTCGCTACAACTCACCCTATCAAACTAGCTGGGATCTGTCGGAGGTCGAGTTCAGAGTTAAAGCCTGCCGCAATGATAGCCGATGCAGTGGTTACTCAGATACCGTCAAGCCAGTGGATCAATTGCCAAAAGTTAATCCATCCTTCACACTCTCTTCTTATGCTGTGACCTTGGCCGCCACGTCCGGTGTAATTGCCGCCGTTGATTCTGAAACGCTGTTGCCTAAACTGCACTTATCGCAACCTAATAACCCAGCTGATCCGGTTGACCCAGTAGGTGCGGTAAGATACATCGTAGCAACCCTGAGATTAACAGACCGTAGCAGTGGTGACTTTCAAGATATTCGCTGGCCTATTGATCTGGACACCGATAATTTTACCGTCACCTCCAATAAAACCATCGTGGTTAGACCCGGCAACTACAACGTAGAATTTTTAGCCACAGACGGTAATGTAAATTATGTCGCCAGAGCACTGAATGTGACACTCAATGAAACGCAGCAAACCATTCCACTGGAATTAAAAACCGTCCTCGGTGATAGTCAGGTAAACATTGACACGGTGATCGCGCTGCCTGAATTCCAATTTCAGTATGATCCCACCGAGTTAACGGATTTCACCCAGCCGAAAATTGGCATTGTAATTGACGGGGGTGACGAAACGCTGTTGACCCTAAACCCAGCCACAGGGATTACTGACCAGTACTTCTCCACCAGTGTGGGTCAACATCAGGTTGAACTAACTTTTTATGATGGGCTGTTACTCAAAGGTCGCTCTAGGCCGGAGCAAGAAAATCGGACTATTGTCCCCGGCCAGCCATTTGTGATGGATTTAATTCTATTGCACGGCGAGACTACCCGGTCACTGGATACAGTTGGCGGTGAAGCCACCTTCAACTTCGCCATACCGACCATTGCGGTTGAAGAAGTGGGTGGCAATCCGGTCAACTTACAAGTGGTATTGAGTCTCAATGGTGTCAATAACCAGCCCGAGGATGTGCTGTTGGGTGACCTGACTTACAATGCCAACTCCGATGTCTACGAAGCGCAACACACCTACACCGGTATGCAAGCGGATACTCGCATGACCCTAAGTTTGGCCTTTACTGATGTGGGCACCGAGCCTGACCAACTACTGGGCACCTGTGTGGTGGATAACTTTGTGCTGGATAGTTCCCCCAATACGCTTCCCTGCCAGCTTACCCTGCGCCGCCGTGCCATTGTCGGTGGACATTTGCTAGCAGTTTTGGGGATCAATGTCTTTGACGCAGCTAATGCACCGGTGAGGGGTGCCAGTGTTTATGCCAAACGTCAGGGCACTGAAACCGAAGATGAAGATTTAGGCACCCTGCTGGGTCTGACGGGCAGTGGCAGCTTTGGCACCGCCGGTTATCTAAAAACCTATCTAGTGCCAGGTAGCTATCAACTGACTGCCAAATATGTGTCATTGGATGCAACAGCGGGAGATACGATTACATTGAGTGCCTTTGAGGTCACCAATCGCGATTTGGTGTTAGATAAAGCCCTGTCAAGCAATGCACCACCCAGTGTTGCTATTACCGCGCCGGCAACCGATGCCACGGTGAATAATAGTTATACCATTGAATGGAACGCCAGTGATCCCG
>CAXEWB010000276.1:0-2759 GCA_963999835.1 uncultured Cellvibrionales bacterium
CATTCTCGCCAATAATGGTATGGATCTGAATCTTACAGCTCTACTTATATTTTGCGCTGTGTTTGGTTTTATGGGTTCATTTATCTCTCTTTTGATGTCTAAGTTTATTGCAAAAGCATCTAGCCGAACTCAGATTATTGATAGTCCCAGCAATCCGCAGGAGCGTTGGTTAGTTGAAACTGTTGCCACTCTGGCAAAAAAAGCGAATATAGGTATGCCCGAAGTGGGTATTTTTCCAGCTCAACAGTCCAACGCCTTTGCAACCGGGTGGAATAGAAATAATGCCCTTGTGGCAGTTAGCTCCGGACTTTTGCAGCGTTTCAATGAGGATGAGGCGCGAGCCGTTCTAGCCCATGAAATTGGACATGTTGCCAACGGCGATATGATCACTCTGAGTTTGGTACAAGGTGTGGTCAACACCTTCGTGATGTTTGCTGCGCGTGTTATCGGTTTCTTTGTCGATCGTGTAGTGCTCAAAAATCAACGCGGTCTAGGTCTGGGTTACTGGATAGTCACGATAATAGCGGAAATCTGTCTGGGCATTTTGGCATCGACAATTGTTATGTGGTTTTCTCGCCGCAGAGAATTCCGTGCGGATGTCGCGGGTGCCCAGCTCGCCGGTCGCACAGCGATGATTGCCGCCCTAGAAAAATTGAGAGCTGAGACCCAAGCTCAGGTTCCCAATCAAATGCCCGACAGCATGACTGCCTTCGGTATATCTGGTGGCTGGAAACGCAGTACAGTGAAATTATTTTCTACCCATCCCCCTCTCGAAGACAGAATAGCGGCACTAAAGTACGGTGTGTGATGCCCTCTTAGAGCAGGAGATATTGCTCTGCCGTCTGAGCGATCTAGTAGAGAGACAAACTATGGAACTGGTCATACAGGGGAGGCAACTGTTTGCCATAAGGTTAGACAATCGCATCCACGCCTACTGGAATTCCTGCCCTCATATGGGTATCCCCCTCAACTGGGTACCCAATCGATTTTTAGATTTCGATAAGGCATTTATTCAATGCTCATCACATGGAGCTCTGTTTGAAGTGGCAACAGGTCAATGCATTGCTGGTCCCTGCTCGGGTGATTCATTGACCACTGTTGACTTGCGATGCGAAAATGATGACTACTATATTTGCGCCAATCAACCTCTACCGGCAATTGCACCTAATCTGCGCGCCCTTGCACTGGCAGATCTTGAAGACAAGGAATAGCGCGCTCTAATGCAATCTCTCCGGCACCTAGCTTGGCCCGCCAGGCTATGACTTCAAGACCTGCTGCTAGGGCCTCGGCCAAAGTCTGCGCATAGACTGGGTCAATATCAACTGCAACTTCCATTTTTTCAGCGCCACTCACCTGAACACAAAAGAAAAGCACTGCTCGATGGCCTCGATGCAACATTGCCATCAGCTCTCGAAGATGTTTGGTACCCCGAGTAGTCACTGCATCTGGAAATACTACCAAGCCATCTTCTTGCTCTAGGGTGACATTCTTCACTTCAATATAACAGTCACTACGATTAGGATCCTGTAAAAGCAAATCTATACGGCTATTTTCAGAGCCATAAGGCACTTCTGAACGAAGTTGCTGGTAACCGGTTAATTGCGGAATCAGGTTTGCTTCAATCGCTTCACGCAACAAATAATTAGGTCGTGATGTATTGATGCCAGCTAATTGGCCATTCACTGTAGTGACCAATTCGAGTGTGCCAGGTAATTTTCGTTTGGGATTATCTGATAATGAGTACCAACATTGAGAGCCTGGCACAAGGCAGTTTTTCATTGAACCTGTATTGGGACAATGGATAGTTAGAGTCTTACCATCGCAGCCAATCACATCAGCAAAAAAGCGCTTGTACCTTTTCTGAAAGATAGCAGGCAAGAAATTAGGTGTTATTTTCATCGAGAGAGGTCTTTAAAAAGGAGCCTTATCTAGGAGACTGGTGTGTAAATGAACTTGGCATTGATATTTTGTGTTTGCATTATGGTCGATTGAGTTTAATTAGCAAAGTCGAAAATATATCTTGAAATATTGTCATAAAATCTCTATAAAGCCGTGTCTTAATTTTCAATGCTAACTCAAAATTGGAACTAATGCATGGCGACAGCAAAGAAAAAAACCGCAGCAAAAGCAAAAACTGCCACGGCGAAACAAGAAAATGGGACTACACTTCATGGCCTAGCACCGTATAAACTTAAGGCCAGAGAAGAGTATATGAACGAAAATCAGCGCGAGCATTTTAAGCTCATTCTCAACGCTTGGCGAGACGAGTTAATGGAGGAAGTTGATCGGACTGTTAGCCACATGAAAGATGAAGCCGCCAACTTCCCTGATCCTGCGGATCGAGCCACACAGGAAGAAGAATTCAGCCTTGAATTGCGTACCCGTGATCGTGAACGTAAATTGATTAAAAAAATTGATAAAACCCTTGTTCGTGTTGAAGAAGATGATTATGGATTTTGTGATCAATGCGGCGTTGAGATAGGTATTCGACGTCTTGAGGCTAGACCAACAGCCGAACTTTGTGTGGACTGCAAAACTCTCGACGAGATAAAAGAGAAGCAGATTACTGGAGGCTAGTTTGCATCAACCTCCAACTGGCCACAGCTAGCATAGCTTTTGATCACTGTTAAAGACAGTTCAAGCATCGGTCGCTTCGCTCCCTCTCCAACGGGACCTCTCCATTTTGGTTCTCTGGTCACTGCACTGGCAAGCTACTTAAACATTCGACACTATGGTGGTAAGTGGCTGGTAAGAATTGA
>CAXEWB010000277.1:0-4615 GCA_963999835.1 uncultured Cellvibrionales bacterium
CAGCATCGATCGCTTTAAAGTGATGGAGCGAAAACTTTACCGTGGCATTGCCAACCCATCAATGATCGCAACCATCGCTCTAGGATTATGGCTGGTGATAATGGCACCTCAAGCTTATTTGAGCCAGAGCTGGTTTCAGATCAAAGTTTTACTTGTCATTCTATTGGTAATCTATCACCACCTCTGTTCAGTGCATATGAAAAAACTGGCTGAGGAACGCAGTGACAAAACACATATTTACTTCCGTATTTTTAATGAAGTGCCTGTATTATTTCTGGTAGCTATTGTTATTTTAGTAATTGTTAAACCCTTTTAAAATCTGCAGCCACACAACTGACGTATCGCTCAAGCATGAGATATAAGACTGCGCCTGTTAACTAACCCAGGATAACCCATGACTGACAATGCAATTGACCTGAGAAACTCCAACTCAAAGACTCTCTTTCATGCTGCTCAACAGCATATTCCTGGGGGCGTGAATTCACCCGTCAGGGCTTTTCGCGCAGTGGGAGGCACCCCAGTTTTCTTCGAGCGCGCCACTGGCGCCTATATGTATGATGCCGATGGTAATCGCTACATAGATTATGTACTGTCATGGGGGCCTATGCTCCTAGGTCATAACCATCCACAAGTGATGCAAGCAATCTCCAATCAACTGGAAAAAGCCACTTCCTTTGGCACGCCAACCGAATTGGAAATTAAACTAGCAGATAAGATCTGCTCAATCGTACCAGGTATGGATATGGTGCGTATGGTCAATTCAGGAACAGAGGCCACCATGAGTGCCATACGGCTGGCAAGAGGCTATACGGGTCGCGATAAGATTATTAAATTTGAAGGCTGTTACCATGGTCACTCTGACTCTCTGTTAGTGAAGGCAGGATCTGGCGCCCTTACCTTGGGAGTTCCCAGTTCACCCGGTGTCCCCAAATGCCTAGCAGACCACACGATCACTTTATCCTACAACGATAGCGAGCAGGTCAAAGCAGTTTTTGAACAGATGGCGGAACAGATCGCCTGTATTATTGTCGAGCCTGTGGTGGGCAATATGAATTGTGTGCCGCCCGTACCAGGCTTTTTAGAAACGCTTCGTCAATGTTGTACTGATAGTGGTGCATTGCTGATTATGGACGAGGTGATTACTGGCTTTAGAATTAGCCAGCAGGGGGCCATTGGTTACTACCAAATTGAAGCCGACCTAGTTTGCTTAGGCAAAGTGATTGGCGGTGGAATGCCGGTTGGAGCCTTCGGTGGTAAACGGGAAATTATGCAGTACATTGCGCCTTTGGGCCCCGTCTATCAGGCAGGAACCCTATCAGGCAATCCAGTGGCTATGGCGGCAGGACTGGCTACCCTTGAGCTTATCTCTAAAGCTGGCTTTTTAGCACCAGTAGTAGAGCGCACGGGACACCTTGTGCAGGGACTTGTTGAGCGGGCCAGACAGTTTAATATTCCCATGACTAGCAATCATGTAGGTACCATGTGGGGAGTATTTTTCTCTGAGGAAGAAAAGATTATTAACTATCAGCAGGTAATGGCCTGTGATACGCAACGTTTTGCGAAGTTTTTCCACGGCATGTTGCAAGAGGGGGTCTATCTTGCACCTGCCTCCTATGAAGCAGGTTTTATGTCTGCTGCCCATACGGATCAAGATATTAAGGATACACTTGATGCAGCCGAGCGTGTATTTGCTCGGATTTAACTTTATCTAGGCCCACTAATCTAATCAGCTGTAAAAGGTTTCAGATCCCCCGGGTTGCGCAGCATCTTATTAACCTCGTCCAAATGCAATTCTTCCTGATGTATCATTTCCCTCGCATATTCCTCAAGAACAACAGACTGGCCTTCAACTAACTCTAGTAACTTGTAGTAGGCGCCTATAGTTTTTTGCTCATGATCCAGACTCTCTCTGAGAATATCACCAATATTGTGCTTTTCAGTTTCCAGAAGTGCTCCAATTTTAAGTGAGGGATGCCCTCCAAGCATGGTAACCATCTCGCCAGCTTTATGGGCATGGTCAAGCCCTTCAGTAGCATTTGACTTCAGCCATGAGACAATCGGAATACGATTATAACCATAAACCATTAAGGAATAGTGGGTATATCGCACCACACCTGACAGCTCCAACTCCATAATTTCATTTAATATCTGTATCGTCTTTTTTGTATCAGGATTGTCCATAGTGAGCTCCTAGAAAAGAAATTATACTCAATTAGTTTGTTCAGGTTATTCCAAATCATAGCACATGCAAACGGTTCATAGGGTCATGGATCGTTAACATTCCATAAATTTTAATATCATATTGATAGCATAAACATTCCCACCACACAGGCGACACCCACTGTCCACACCAGTGAGCGAAGAGTGGCCCAGTCTTTAAGATAACAGATGGCAAATAAAACACGTGAGATTATAAAAGTAATAGCCAAGCTATCGACACTACTCTGATCAGCCCCAGCTAAATGGGCGACAATCACCGCTGCTATGTAACCGGGAAGTATTTCAAAACTGTTCTCTTGCGCCCAATTGGCTCGCTGACTGTGCCCCTCTATATCAGACACCAAGGAGCGAGGGGCACTGTTGTTATATCTACCCTGTCTGGCAGCCGGTATTTTGACAAAGGCCGTTAGCACCCATGGCATTAATATGGCAACTAGGATTGTCCAAAAAGCAATCGTCATAAGTCCCCCCGCACTATTTTTTCTCTTTTTACGTTTCAAGCTCTCAGGCGGACTGAAACATTTTTTAATGACAGAGGATCTAGCGACCAATGGGCTAACCAATGAGATAAATTTCAATTGGCTACCGTCCTACTTTTTATAAGGGTTGCTTGTTAGATTAAATAGGGGTGGCTAAAAATAGGTATCACAAGCCTAATCTATTAACCGCCATGCCCGTAATGTACAATAAAGTTATCTATTTACTCAGAGAGATGTTATGAGTTTTAACAGCAATCGCGCGCCCTACCCCTACACACGTATGCGCCGTAACCGCGCAGAGTCCTTTTCTCGTCGGCTAAATGCTGAGACTCAGCTTTCTACTGATGACTTGATTTTGCCACTTTTTGTTGTCGAGGGTGCTAATCAACGCCAGTCGGTTGAATCCATGCCTGGCGTGTACAGGCTATCAATTGATCTTCTAGCTCAGGAGGCAAAAGAAATAGTCGCGCTGGGCATCCCTGCAATTGCCATTTTTCCAGTGGTGGACACAGACAAAAAGTCCCTTGATGCTGAACAGGCATATAACCCGAAGGGTCTCGCTCAAATGGCTATTAAAGCCGTTAAAAAAGCTGTTCCTGAACTGGGCATCATCTCTGATGTGGCGCTGGATCCATTTACCACTCATGGCCAAGATGGCATTGTTGACCCTGAATCAGGCTATGTTCTCAACGATGCAACCGTTGAAGTTTTGGTTAAACAGGCCCTGTCTCATGCACAAGCAGGAGCAGATATTGTTGCGCCCTCAGATATGATGGATGGACGAATTTTAGCCATCCGCGAGGCGCTTGAAGATGAAGGTTTTACAAATACTCAGATTATGGCCTACTCCGCCAAGTATGCTTCCAATTTCTATGGTCCCTTTCGAGATGCTGTTGGATCGGCAGGAAAGATAGCTGGTGGCGATAAAAAGTCATACCAGATGGATCCAGCAAATATTGACGAAGCACTGCATGAATGTGCGTTGGATCTCGACGAGGGCGCGGATATGATTATGATCAAGCCGGGCATGCCCTACTTAGATGTTTTGCAGCAGGTGACTGATCAGTTGAAGGCACCCACGTTTGTCTATCAGGTAAGCGGCGAGTACGCCATGCTCTGTGCAGCTGCAGAAAAAGGCTGGTTGGATGGCGATAAGGTCATGATGGAATCTCTATTAGCCTTTAAGCGTGCTGGTGCCAGCGGCATCCTCACTTACTTTGCAAAACAGGCTGCAATTCATCTCAATGGCCAATAAATTTGCGACTCGACAAATATATTAGCAACGCCACAGACCTGTCCCGCTCTGTGGTAAAAAAACTGATCAAAGCGGAGCAGGTGACCATTGACGACCAAACCGCTATCAGCGGCGCACAAAAAATCACACCTGAGCAGATCATTTCTATCGAAGGCTCGCCGATTATATCGCCGGGCAAACGTTACTTTATGATGAATAAACCGCAGGGTGTTGTTTCCGCTAATAAAGATAAATTTAACCCAACTGCCCTTTCATTAATTTATGAACATCGCAGTGATCAATTACAGATCGCCGGCCGTTTAGATATAGATTCAACAGGCTTACTTTTGATTACTGATGATGGTCATTGGAATCATCGCTTAACATCCCCTCATACAGACTGCAAAAAGGTCTACGCTGTTGAACTGTTAAATCCTGTGGCTGAAAATTATGCGAAAAAACTCAGCGCCGGCATAGCCCTTGAGGGAGAAAAGCGTCGCTGTCTTCCCGCTACTATGGAAGTGATTGACGCTCACCAGATTCATCTGACCATCTCTGAGGGCAAGTATCATCAGGTCAAGCGGATGATGGAAGCCCTGGGCAATAGGGTGCAGAGCCTACACAGATTTCAGATTGGCGATATAGTCCTTGATCCATTACTTGAGCCGGGCGATTACCGACC
>CAXEWB010000278.1:0-7054 GCA_963999835.1 uncultured Cellvibrionales bacterium
TGATCTAATTTAAGGTATGATACGCGCTGCTTAAAATAAACCAACTAAACGCATTAATTGGAGTCCTATCAATGATCATTAAGCCCCGCGTTCGCGGCTTTATGTGCATAACAACTCACCCCACTGGCTGTGATGCTAATGTTTTAAATCAGATTAACTATATAAAAAGCCAAGCAGGGGTCGATATGCCCAAACGTGTATTGGTCATAGGCTCATCCACAGGTTATGGTCTAGCGGCACGCATAGCCGCGGCGTTTGCTGGTGGAGCCTCAACACTGGGTATTTTCTTTGAGAAACCCGGCAGTGAAAGAAAACCAGGAACGGCGGGGTGGTACAACAGTGCGGCATTTCATAAATATGCAAGCCAAGAAGGGCTCTATGCAAAAAGCATCAATGGCGATGCCTTTTCCAGTGATGTAAAGCAACAGGCGATAGATATTATCAAGGAAGACTTGGGTCAAATTGATCTGGTGATCTACAGTTTGGCTGCCCCACGCAGACAACACCCTGAGACAGGCGAGGTATTCAATTCGACCCTAAAGCCTATTGGTAAAAATGTCACCATGCAGGGAATAAACACGGATAAAGAACAGATCCAAGAGTTCACCCTGGAGGCAGCTACTCAGCACGAAATTGATCAGACTGTCGCTGTGATGGGCGGAGATGACTGGCAGATGTGGATCAATGCTCTAGACAGTGCCGGAGTGCTCGCTGATGGGTTTAAAACCACAGCATTTACCTACATTGGCGAAAAGATTACATGGGATTTATATTGGCACGGCACCATTGGGCAGGCGAAAAAAGATCTCGATAAGAAAGTGCTGAGCATTCGTGAAAAATTACAATCGAAGGGTGGCGATGCGCGGGTTTCAGTGCTCAAGGCTGTGGTGACTCAGGCCAGTTCAGCAATCCCGATTATGCCCCTATACCTAGCTATGTTATTTAAAGAAATGAAGCAAAAAGGTACCCATGAGGGCTGTATTGAGCAACTTTATCGCCTGCTGACAGAATGTCTCTATCACGATAATCCGAGAGTTGATGATGAGGGCAGACTCCGAGTTGACGAACTGGAAATGGATCCTACTATCCAAGCAACAGTAGCCACCAATTGGGCCTCAATTAATGATACAAATCTAGCTCAATTAGCTGATTTTGAGAGTTATAAAAAAGAATTTCTAAATCTGTTTGGCTTTGAGATAGAGGGCGTCGATTATCAGGCCGAGGTAGACCCTGAAGTAGAGATTTCAAACCTCATTTGACAGGATAATTGTTTACGCCAATGAGCTCCAGCCGGCCCCAATTTTCAAAACAGCTATTGCACCCAAAGTTATGGATAACTTGGTTTTGGTTTGCCCTCTGGCGACTAGTAACTTTTCTACCGTACCCACTATTACTCTCTATTGGAAGCAGTTTGGGTCTTTTGATACATAAGCTTCCTACTCGTCGCAAGCAGATTGCTATGAAAAACATACAGATTTGCTTCGCTGATTTGGATGATCAACAGCATCAATCAATGCTTCGGGCCAACTTTATCAGTATGGGCATTGCATTGATGGAGGTGGGCATGAGCTGGTGGTGGCCAAAACAGCGTTTACAGAAACTAGTACAATATGAGGGGTTAGAACATTTACATGCGCTAGATCAAAAGCCAGTCATCCTGTTGGGGGTTCACCATACGACACTGGAGATTGGCGTTGCGGCACTCAATAGTAAGATTGAATTAGATGGTATGTATCGCGCTCATAAAAATCCTGTTTATGAATTTATACAAGGACGGGGCAGGCTCAATAACAGCGTGGCTGGTGGCAATATTTTTGAGCGCAACAATGTGCGCGGAGCGATCAAGAGCTTAAAATCAGGGCGCAAATTTTGGTATTTACCCGATCATGATTATGGTCTCGGACAGGGACTGTTTGCACCATTATTTGGTGTTCAAGCGGCAACTGTTTACACCACGGCAAGGTTTGCACAAAAAGCTAAAGCCACAGTCGTGCCGGTGACTTGCATTCGATTAGATGGTTGTCAGGGCTATCAGTTTACCGTTCACGCGCCCTTAAAGAATTTTCCCACTGGAGATGATTTGGCTGACACCACAACGGTCAATAAAAAAATAGAGGATATGATTACCCTCAGGCCTGAGCAATACCTTTGGGTTCACCGCAGATTTAAAAATCGTCCCGAGGGCGAGAAGGATGTTTATAATTTCTCCAACAGCAACTAACAGATACCTATTAGGTGTTATACTTTTTACGTTACAGCACCTTTTTACAGCGTAAGATTATGTTAAGTTTTAATTTCAAGGACCAAAGATGATTACTGGTAGCATAGTTGCCCTCGTCACCCCAATGCAGGGGAATACGCACGAGGTTGATCACAATGCCTTACAAACACTGATTGAATGGCATATTGAACAGGGTACTGATGCATTGGTCGCGGTTGGAACGACTGGAGAATCTGCTACGTTGAGTGTAGAGGAACACAGTCGAGTGATTGACACAGTAGTAAAGCTGACAGATGGCCGCATCCCTGTTATCGCTGGAACGGGTGCCAACTGTACTCGTGAGGCCATAGAGTTGACTCAGGCAGCTAAAACACTCGGTGCCGATGCCTGCTTGTTGGTAACACCCTACTATAATAAACCCACCCAAGAGGGACTTTTTCAACACTATAAAGCGGTAGCTGAAGCAGTTGATATTGATCAAATTCTCTACAATGTTCCTGGCCGTACTTCCTGTGATATGTTACCCGAGACAGTGATTCGTCTGAGCGCACTGCAGAATATTATTGGTATAAAGGAAGCGACAGGTGATCTGCACAGAGCAGCCTCAATTATTCAAGCAGTGCCAGACAATTTTTATGTTTACTCCGGTGATGATGCGACCGCTCGCGAGCTTATATTGTTGGGTGGTAGAGGAAATATCTCAGTCACCGCTAATATTGCGCCCAGTAAGATGGCAGCGATGTGTGCAGCTGCACTGTCTGATGATGCCGCAACGGCATTGAGCATAGATCAGTCACTGCAAGCTCTTCACAGCGTTATGTTTTTAGAGTCTAATCCTATACCTGTAAAATGGGCGCTACACAAGATGGGATTAATCGATGCAGCACTTAGACTTCCATTGACGCAACTATCGGAAAGTAATCAGGTCAAAGTATTGGAAGCAATGAAGTCTGCAGCATTACTTGGATAATTTAAGCGTTTGCGTTTTCCAGCACAGTAAGTTTTTAACAAGGTTGATCAAGGGTATGAAAAAATTTCTTTCGAGTTTATGTGTTTTTCTAATCATTAGTGGATGTGAACGGTTAGGTATTCGCGATCGCAGTAGTGATTACCTCCTGGCAGAAGAAACTGAAAAGACAGTTATCCCTGCAGAAATGGATGCCATCCAATTAGGCCAAGTCTACCCAATACCTAAAGTGACCGCGCAAATGGATTCTAAAACCTCCTTTGAGGTACCACGACCTCAGCCTGTTTCCGTCAACACCTTTGAGCAATTAGTCAAGATACAGAGTATTGATGATAAACGCTGGATTCTGGTTAATAGCTCTCCCAGTGAATTATGGCCACGTGTGCGCAATGCCTTAAATAGAAACGGTATTCCTGTCGCGCGCGCCGAGGGATCCGAAGGCATTATTGAAACCATCTGGCTCAATTATAATTCTGATGAGGACAACAGCCATCGATTCCGCCTGTCGATTGCTCCGGGGCTACAGATTAATAGCACTGAAATTACTGCTCTACATCAACAGAAGACGAGAGGTTCAGAAGAACAGTTAACTTGGCCTGAAAGTTCTGATAATGACCAGCGCACACGCGATATGCTGTCATTGATAGCCAATCAACTAGCCTCTGAATCTGGCTATGGTTCTGTCTCTCTGCTAGCCCAAGATATTGGTGGTGAATCTAAAGTAGAAATCGTAAAGCCAGAGGTGGCAGATCCCTATATTCTGGTTAAGTTACCCTTTGATCGAACATGGGCTTCTATTAACTACTCTGCCTCCCGCGGTGGTTTTGTCACTATTGATAAAAATCGTGGTGAGGGCGTCTTTTGGGTTAATTACAGCGGTCAATTAGAAGATGAGAAAGGTTTTTTTGAGCGCTGGTTTGGTGGCGGCAAATCGAAGAATGAGAGCATTGAAGTCAATTATCATATCCTCGTTCAGGCTGTGGGAACTAATATGGAAGTTCGTATCGTTAAACCCAATGGAGACAGTTTAAATACATCAGAGGCCCTTGACCTATTAACCGTTCTCAGAGGCAATATGTCTTAAGGATACATAGCCATGCGCTTTGCCTCGCTAGGAAGCGGTAGCAAGGGTAATGCTACCCTTGTTGAGACAAAAAACACCTGTGTAATGATCGATTGTGGGTTCTCTCTCAAAGACGCGACGCGCCGTTTGCAAAACCTTGGAAAAACCCCGCAAGACCTCAATGGTATACTTGTTACTCATGAGCACAGTGATCACTGGAAAGGCGTGCTCCCTTTAGCTACACGCTATTCTATCGATATCTTTATTACCCCGGGCTGCCTCAGAGCTGTTGGTCTTGATGCCTCAAGTTATCAGGGTGTAAGGCTGATAGACAGTGATGAGTGCTTTCATGTAGGTGATTTAAAAGTTCATCCAGTACCTGTTCCACACGATGCTCGCGAGCCAGTACAATTTTTATTTTACAATGCTAAACACAAGCTTGGCGTATTGACCGATTTAGGAGCAGTTCCACCTTATATAGCTAATTTATATGCTGACTGTGATGGACTAATTATCGAAGCCAATCACGATGTCGATATGTTGGCGCAGGGCAAGTATCCCCGATTTTTAAAGGAAAGGGTTGCAGGTGCCTGGGGTCATCTAAACAACCAGCAAACAGCAGACTTAATTGCCCGGCTTGACCAGCAACGCATACAGCATATTGTCGTCGCCCATATTAGCCAAGCCAACAATGATCTAAAATTAGTTAAACAATCGATAGAAACTGTCTACGATGGGGCAGGAAAAATTTATTATGCCAGTCAGGACAAGGGTTTCGACTGGTTGCAATTAAGCGATTAGAACCCATTTGATTTTATTGGTCGTAAAAGTCTGATTTTTCTTCTTGCACCGCAAATAAAAAAAATGCATACCAAAATGACTTTAGTCGGTGTTTTTGCTTATTTTTCCACAGATAGCCTTGCTTTCTAAAATAAAATTTACATAATCGCTGTAAGTCATTGATATTTGTTTGTGAATTTCCTAAGTTATTGATTTATATAATAATTATGGGTTGGTTAAAAAATATACAATTTAACCTAAATACAGCATTTTTAGGGGTTAAATGCAGTTGCTCAAGCACTCATCCACAAAGTTATCCACAGGTTATGTGGAAAACAAAAACAAACCAAACGCTAGATTATTGTCAATCTATTGCCGTAATTTTAGTTTAGGCAATGATCAGGCGCTACCAACTTGTTGATAATCAATTTTTCAAGAGCAAAAATAGCCTGACAAGACAGTAAGTTATTTCCTTCAAGGTTAATATCTTGTAATCGACCAAGAAACATAAGCGGCTTTATATCTCTAATGTTGTTACTGGAAAAGTTGATCGTCTCAAGCCACTTAAAATGGGTCAGGCCTGACAAATTTTTGATGCCTGCATAGGAGCAATTCAGTGATCGAAGATCTTTAGCGTCAACAATATTTTCATCCATGATGGTCTGCATCAGACAGTTTTGCAAGGCAACATCTTCAACAACATAGCCAGTATATAGCGTGGGAGGGGAATAAATTGATTGATTATTAAATGTCAGCTCATAGCCACTGCATGAGGCCAGCACTGTTATTGCTATAGATGAAAATAGAACTTTTCTCATTGATAAATTCCGCATCCTGAACCATTAGTATATAGTTACAAAACGTTTAATACTGCAAATTTTGTAAACGGTTATAGATTTCTTATTCTGTATGGGTGTATCCATCTTGGCTAATATAACTATTTCCTACTCCCACGCAAACTACAAACAAATTGCTGAGTTGACCGCAGCAGAACTTGATTTACCTCTGGTGGTGCTAGAAAAAGAGTTAACCTTAAAACCTCTCAGATCAGAGCTGTCGCTGTTACGTGGAGATTACACGCTTTACTTTTCTGCGTATGGACTGGCGTTGCACCCCATTACACAAAACGATGGCGGATCGGTTACCTGTGACTTTGTAACTGGCTCAAATCGTCACAGAGTCAACTACGGTGGTGGCAATGGGCAGTCTATTGCGAAGGCAGTAGGTGTATCAGGGTAAGTTTCAGCCTTGTGTGCTGGATGTTACAGCAGGCTTGGGGCGCGACGCATTTGTGCTAGCCAGTTTGGGTTGCAAGCTAACATTATTAGAGCGCAACCCCATTGTTTATAAGTTGCTAGAAGACGGCCTAAGACGTGCCCAGTCCGCCGCTGAAAATGATCCACAACTGGATGCGATTGTCCGCAGAATGCAGTTGTTAAAAATAGATAGCTTGCAGTATCTAGATGCGCTAAATGAGGATGCCCTAGATGAAAATACTCTAAATCATAATACTAAGCCAGACATCATCTATATAGACCCCATGTTTCCACTGCGTAAAAAATCGGCCAAGGTTAAAAAAGATATGCAGGCACTACACAGTATTGTTGGCGCCGATGAGGACTCGGGACAGATCATTGACAAAGCCTTGAGTAAAGCTCGATATCGCGTGGTGATTAAAAGACCCGCCCATGCAAGTTACTTGGCAGATACCAAGCCTACCTATTCACTCAGTGGCAAATCCACCCGCTTTGATATTTTTGCACTACAGAAACTGCCTGGCTAACCCACCTAAGAGCCTAAAAGGCTAACAAGCTAGGACTTAAGAGATTACTTGCAGAGTAGCCTTTCTAGGATTCCCTGATATATCTGGGTCAGCTTGTTGAGATCATCAACATTCGCATTTTCGTTGACCTGATGAGTGGTAGCATTGACAGGTCCCAGCTCAACCACCTGTGTGCCCAATGGTGCAATAAAGCGCCCATCTGAGGTACCACCGGCAGTTGATAGCTCGGTTTCTAGTCCA
>CAXEWB010000279.1:0-7300 GCA_963999835.1 uncultured Cellvibrionales bacterium
ATGATTATCTTCACTTTTAATGACAAGGTGTGGAGAGAGTTCGGGCAAAATCAAATACTCATCCAGCTGTTTGCAGCATTGGCGAGCATGTTTTTTTAGTTGCTGATAGTTGACGAGCATACCGTTGTCTGATGTTGGTGCACAAATATCCACTTGAACTTGAAAGTTATGCCCATGTAGGCGCTCTCGCTCAGTAGCTGAGAAGATAGTGAAATGTGCTGCGGAGAATTTCATGCTCTCCTTATGGAGGCGGATAGTACATATATATTCGTTGTCGAATGGCATAATTGTATGTTTCCTATGGATTTTAGCGCCTGCTACAAGCTACCCTTTCATAAAGCCCCTAGCTGAACAGGCGCTAATTGCAGGATTTGTGCAAATAGTATGAGGCCCAGAGTATGTACAAGATTAAAATTGGAAAGCTCATAATTATAAGGTGTATAGGTTAACGTATTATATTGTTCTGTGTTACTTGTATTATTTGTAGGCTGTTGCGTCATTGCCAAGTTGGAGCCGAAGTTTTTGCTGATGGATGATGAGATATTCACTTTACTGTGCGCCCGTCGCAGCTACTGTATGGCTGTCTCTGCCATAGGCGATAAGTTGAGTTAGTAGCTATCTATTCTATTAAGTATTGTTAAGAGTTTCATATATAGGGCATGATTTTCTCGCGATGGTTTGAGCCTCGTCCTTGCCGCTAGATCTAGTGCTACTCTACATGCACTAAACATGCTAAAGGGTAAGGCCTCCATCAACAACAATGCATTCACCATTGGTATAGCTTGAAGCGTCAGATACCAAATAAAGCACTGTACCTGCCATTTCGTTGGGCTCTGCATGGCGTTTCATGGGGATCGTTTGCATGGCCTGTTGATATATCTGTTCATTATCAAACAGTGCGCTGGCAAATTTAGTCTTTGTTAATCCTGGCAGAAGAGCATTAACTCTAATGCCCAGGGCGCCACATTCTTTGGCAAATGCTTTGGTCATATTGACCACTGCAGCTTTACTGATGGAATAAATGCCCTGCATTAGCCCCGGTTGTAAGGCATTGATAGAGGCGGTATTGACGATGACGCCACCACCATTGTCGCGCATCAGTTTTCCAGCTTCTACAGACATAAAGAAATAACCGCGTATATTCACATCTACAGTCTTAGTGTATGCCCCCAAGTCAGTATCGAGAATATGCCCGAAATAGGGATTGGTTGCAGCGTTATTAATTAGTATGTCTAATTTTCCATGCTGCTGCTTAATCTGTGCAAAGCAGTTTTCTATATCCCCCATATTGCCCACATGACAGGCTAAGGCTTCGGCTCTGCCACCATCTTGACTTATGCTATCTGCTACTGCTTGGCAATCGTCTATCTTGCGGCTGGAGACAATGACATGCGCGCCCTGTTGCGCCAAAAGTTTTGCAATAGACTCGCCAATTCCGCGACTGGCACCGGTGACTAGGGCGATCTTGCCACTGAGATCAAAGAGTTTTGTAGACATTAAGTTATCTCCTTTGTGTGTGTGCAGAGACTCAAAAAATCCCTAGCACATTGACTTAAGTTGTGAAATTGATTGTTTTTCTTTCACTTTTACAGGTTCAGGTTTGTATGTTTTTTCGTGCTTGCTTTATAAATTCGTTGCTAGTTTTGGCATCACTAAGAACGCTATCGACAGAAACTGGTATTTTTACCCCTTTACGCATTGCTGGGATAGCCTTCATTGCGTCTAACCACCGGTCAAGATTCTCTAAACCATCGCGAGAGACGCCAGACCATTTGTAGGTGCGAACCCAGCACCAGTTGGCAATATCGGCAATTGAAAAGTCATCTGCTAGCCATTCGCTTTCACCCAGTCGTTTATCGAGTACTTCAAACAGACGTCGACATTCGTTTTGGTAGCGGTCTATAGCCGGCTGAATTTTCTCTGGAAAGTAACGAAAAAATACATTGGCTTGACCCATCATCGGCCCGATTCCGCCCATTTGAAACATAAGCCATTGCATAACTAGACTGCGTCCATTTGAGTTTGTGGGCATCAACTGGCCCGTTTTTTCTGCTAGATAAATCAAAATAGCGCCAGATTCAAAGACTGCGAAATTATTGTTATCGCGATCTACTATAGCTGGTATACGTCCATTGGGAGAAATGGCTAAAAATGAAGGCTTATGTTGCTCTCCGGCACTAAGATCAACTGCACATACCTTATAACTCAACCCCATCGCTTCTAGGGTGCAAGACGCCTTATGACCATTGGGGGTTGAAGCTGTATACAAATCAATCATTATCTGTGCCTCCGTTAAACCAACTATCACCGACTTCCTTTACATCTCTGAGTAATTTGCTGTCCGAAACGTCCTTATTCTTGTAGCCATCATAGACATACTTATCATCAATTTTTACCAAGAGTAAACCTGCATCCTCCTCCGCAACCTCAATCAACTTTCCATCGGCATCGTGAATGATTTTATCATTATCAATGTTATATTTAACTAGCATAAGGTCTTCATCAGTAGTGGCGATGGTGTAGTCTTTATTTAGTAAGTTTAAAAACGATAAATTACTTTCACTGGCGCCATAGATTTTACAGATAGGTTTAATTTTAAAGTGTTGCCGGAAGTCATCCCAAATATCTGGCCGTATGCCATTTTCAAGCATGGATCGAATTGGGTTATCAGCTTCCTCTAGGCACTGGGGTTGGTTAAATACATAGCGGCAGAGTTCGCCCACATTCACAAAAAGCGTGGTTTGGTACTGCTGAACTTCGGGCCAAAAATTGCTGACTGAAAAGCGCCGCTGCAAAAAGAGCGCCGCCGCAAAAAGATTGAGGCACCCGAGTATAGGCAACTGCCTATTCTAGGGCCCAGGCCTGTACCATGATGAAGCGGTAGGCAGATATACATGCCATCTGTTGATTTAGCCTGAAATCCAATTTTTGAGTAAGGTACTGCGGCGGAGAGTAACTTGCGGTGATAAATCACAGTGGGTTTGGGTAAACTTGCAGTGCCTGAGGTAAAATAATAATAGGCTTTTTCGCCAATGCGCCACCGCAGTCGTCGTCATGGTGCAGAGATATTACTCAATACCTTTGGTAGTGATCATCAGGGTTTAAAATTGGCTGCCCTGAATAAAACCTTTGGCTTTACCGCTGTGCCAGTTATGTCAGTGAGGTCACCAAAGGTGATTGTGGCATTGGCTCTGGCCCTTGTGGCGACCATCCTTCACATAGGTTTGGTGACATAGAGATTTGTAGGTCAATTGAACTAATTTTTCGATCACAGCTTGTATGAATTAGCCATAATCAATTGTCAGGAGAAACTAACTTGGAACTCAAAGATAAGGTTGTTGTAATCACAGGTGCTGGCAGTGGCATAGGCCGAGCAATGGCAGTGCGTTTTAAGGAAGAGGGCGCTAAACATATCGTCGCTGTAGATATCAATAAAAATAATGTTCAAGCCACCGCTGACTTAGTGGGATGTCATGCCATGACTGCAGATGTATCTTCAGAGTCAGATATGCTAAAGGTTATTGAGGAGACTGAAGCGAATTGGGGCCCCATCGATCTGTTTTGTTCCAATGCAGGTGTTGGCATAGCACCGAGACTTGATTCTGCCAATCACGAGTGGCAAAAAAGTTGGGATATTAATGTCATGGCCCATGTATTCATTTCTCGTCATCTAATACCGCGGATGGTGGCTCGGGGGGGTGGTTATTTTCTAATTACATCATCAGCGGCAGGTTTGCTAAACCAAATTGGTGGCGCCAGTTATGGTGTTACCAAGCATGCAGCTGTGGGGTTTGGTGAATGGCTGGCAATCCATTATCAACATCAGGGCATTAAAGTATCTATGCTCTGTCCACAGGCGGTGCGCACGGCAATGACTACCGCAGGAGATGCGCAGGAGACGGCGCAAATACAATCTGCTTCCATAGATGGCATGATTGAGCCAGAAGAGGTCATGGAGTCGGTAGTTCAAGGGCTCAGAGATGAAAGCTTTTTAATTTTACCCCATGGAGTAGTGCTAGATTATATTCGTGGTAAAACCGCTGATTATGATCGTTGGCTTGGTGGTATGAACAAACTTATGCGCTCGTTGACGGGAGTTTCCAGTTAATTGATGGCCCCAGCGACATTTAATTAGGCTCACAATAAGAAAAGTTAAGGGAGATGGATAATGAGTTTTAGTTCGGATGTTTTAAGTATTGATAAACGTGATGCGGTAGCTATTGTCTGGCTAGATCGCGAGGAAAAATACAATGCGATGTCCTCATCTGTATGGTTGGCTATACCGCAGGCCCTGGAGGAAGTGGTCAGTGATACAAATATAGGTGCGATTATAATTGCCGGACGCGGCAAACACTTTTGCGTGGGGGTTGATCTTGCAGAAACTGCAATTAACCCACAAAAAAGTTCAAAGGCGGATTCACAGGCGATGGCTAACCTGCAACAGCTGGAGATTACCAGCGGTTTTCAGAAGGCGATAAGCGCTGTTGCAGACTGCCCACTACCCGTGATTGGCGTTATTCATGGTTTTTGTTTAGGTGCCGGTGTCGATCTTATTACCGCCTGTGATATCAGAGTTGCGAGCTCAGATGCTGTCTTTAGCGTGCGTGAGACACGAATTGGTCTTGTTGCTGATGTAGGTACCTTGCAACGCCTGCCCAAGATTCTCAACGCCGGACATGTAGCCGAGTTAGCCTTCACAGGTAAAGATATTAATGCTCAGCGAGCCGAGAAAATTGGTTTGGTAAATGATGTTTACGACTCCTCAGAGCTGGCTCTCGAAGCTGGTCTAGCACTGGCAAATGAAATAGCTGCTAATTCACCTATGGCTGTACGGGGCACCAAATATATGTTGCAGCAGAACGAAAATTTGACCACCGAGCAGAGCCTGATGGTCAATGGCATGTTTACAATGATGACTAGCTTGCAATCAAATGATCTCAAAGAGGGTATACAGGCTTTTACCGAGCGCAGGCCACCAAAATTTACCGGTAGCTAGTCCTAGTCACGGGCTATTAGGATGGGGTAAATAGTTACATAATCATAGCGCGAGTGGCATTGAGGAAGTCTGGGAATTTCTCGCCTATTTTCGCCATGATGTAAGTGAACCAGTACTCAATTTTCTGCCAAAGAGTCATTTCAAGCTTAGAAGGTAACTCGCGTTGCTGATGTTTTAGGAAAGCGTGTATATCGTTCACGTCCTGCATCTCGAGGGTTTCATAGAAACCGATCATGCCCTTGTGAATCTTACTGCCACCCAGAACGATAGCCATAAATTCGTTGTGGGTCTGCTCACTCATGTAGCGTAGGTCTGGCACAATATAGTTGCTTTTAGCGCTGATACCATGACAGGAGGCACAGTTGCGACCATAGAGTGTTTCGCCTCGTTTGATCTCAGCCACATCAATCATAGCGTTGTCTTTTAATGACAAAATAGGAGCAATGCTATCGTCTAAAATCGGTTGTGCTTGATTAAACTCACCCAGTTTGAAAACCAAGAGTCTGTTGTGGTTAATCTTGTTGCGTCTTATCTCGTCACCCACTGTCAGCATAATGGTTCCTCCACCTCCTTGGGCGATAGCAACATACTGCTCGTCATCAATTTGGTAGCTGATGGGGCCAGCCAAAATGGCGCTATCTGATTGATAGTGCCAGAGTTTATCGCCTGATTTAGCATCATAGGCTGAAAATACACCATCCCATGAACCCTGAAATACCAAATTACCCGCAGTGCTAAGAACACCCCCATTAGAGGGTTTATTGTGTCGAATTTGCCACACACGTTTCTTAGCTACAGGATCCCAAGCAATAAGTTCACCATAAACCAATGCATCCATTGAGGCCTTTGCTGCCACCCAGCTTTTTGGATCTCGGGATTCATTGAGATCAACCCCAGTATTCCAGCGGTTTAGCCTGTACTCAACTGAATCTTGGCCAACAAAGTAGTGGGGGATATTCTGCGCAGGAATATACATTAGACCCGTATTTTGACTGTAGGACATGGGTTGCCAATTATGGGCACCGTAGGGTGATGGCCAGATATAACTACCTCCATTGCTCTGGTACTCGGCATATTTGCTCTCAACGGGTCGCCCCGTTTGCATATCCACATGAGTGGCCCAAGTTGCTCGTGCATACTTGTCTGCCGATAGCAAGTCACCTGTTTGACGATCTAAAACGTAAAAAAATCCATTTTTTGGCGCCTGCATAATCACCGAACGTTGCTTGCCATCAATCACTATTTTCGCTAGCACAAGCTGTTGGGTTGCTGTGTAATCCCAATTATCCGCCGGAGTCGTCTGATAGTGCCAAACGTACTCACCGCTATCTGGTTCAATGGCGACTATAGAGCTGAGATAAAGATTATCGCCACCGCCGGGACTACGCAGTTTACGATTCCAAGGTGAACCGTTACCAGTACCGATGTAAAGCAAATCTAATGATGGATCATAGACAATAGCATCCCAGACTGTCCCACCCCCACCACCTAGCTGATACCACTGATCACCGCCCCAGGTCTCAAGAGCACGGTCTAGGGCTGGTTGCTCTTGGGGCTGATTTGGGTTACCGGGGACGGTATAGAAACGCCATTTCTGCTCACCCGTTTTTGCATCATAGGCGGTTATGTAGCCACGCACCCCCAACTCACCGCCACCATTTCCAATGATCACCATCCCTTTGATGACTCTGGGTGCGCCAGTAATACTGTAGTTGCTGTTATCAGGCGTAGTTTGCACTGACCAATTTTCCTCACCGGTAATAGCATCTAAAGCAATAAGTCGACCATCCAGTGCGCCCATAAAAACTTGTAATGGGTCCTTTGAATCTCCCTGCCATAGCGCAACACCCCGATTGACCGGACCACAGCAGGTTTTCGCTAAATGCGATTTAGGGACTTGGGCATCGTAATGCCACAGTTGTTGACCTGTTCGGGCATCCAACGCATAGGCATGACTCCAGCCTGTGCTGATATATATAATCCCATTGTGAACAAGGGGTGTTGCCTCCATACCCCGTGCGGTATCAAATTTAAACGACCAGGCCAGGTTTAATTGTTCGATATTATCAGGAGTAATTTTTGCTAGTGGGCTAAAACGTTGTTCAGAGTAGTCGCGCCCATGACTTAACCACTGATTGCCTGGGTTGATAATGGACTGTTGGTCAACAGCGAGAAGCTGTGGGCTCAGCAGCAATGTCGCAGCGATGATCAACAGCCTATAACACAATCCCTTTGTTCTCATGTTACCCCTCTATTTAGGTTATTGGTCACGTTTAGTTTGACGTTCAACTATATACTTGTACC
>CAXEWB010000280.1:0-12014 GCA_963999835.1 uncultured Cellvibrionales bacterium
CATAGCTGTAAGTGCTGAAAAGAGTGAGCATAATCAGCATCAAAAGAGACTGAGTTGTGCAATTTTTAGCGCTTAGAAAAATCCCTCGATTAGCTGACATCTACACCTGCCTTGACAAGAATTGTGCTTAACTCGCTCAAATAGGGTGTATATTTTCGCCACTGATCAACAGATGTTGCATAAACAGGCTGCCTCACCTGTGTCGCACTGGCAGTGGTAGATGGCGCTTTGTTCTCGTAGAATTTCAGGCACTCCGCCTCCCAGTTTAAATTACAAAAATCTAGCACTCTTTTAACTTCTTGCTCGGTGTTGGCAACCAAATTTTCATAGGTAATAGAATGAATTACGCCTGGCATAACTGACTGCCAATGACGCATGAGTCGATCGTATGCTACATAGTATTTCCCCAGATCTGACAGGCAGTAGGAAAACGGATAAATATCCCTAAACTGCTGTTTGTAAATAGCCAGACAAGCGGCCATGGGATGGCGGCGTAGGTGAATAATCTTCGCATTGGGCATGGCACGGTGGATAAGACCTGCATACAAAAAATTAAAAGGCAGCTTATCAATAAAATGACTGCTCTCTACATCTATTGGCCGCGCCTTTTCTAAGTAACTCAGGGCAAGTTTATTGACGTCTAGCTCCCTAGAGAGCCGCACAAGATCCATAGCGGACGTGTTTTTTTCGCAACCTTTTTTAGAGGACAACGCCGTGACCTCTAAACCAAATATATCTAATTCTCCGGCAGAGGTGATCTTGGTGTGGCCATCTAAAATACGTTCTAGTAGGGTTGTTCCAGTTCGTGGTAGGCCGATAATAAAGATGGGTTCCGAGCTCTCATGACCGAGAGCATCTCTTAAAAAGTAAGACTCATCAAAAGTATGTATGATGTGTTCGATAATTTTTTCATCTGAGCTCACGTCATAAGACATCGCACCACGACGAATATCGGATCCGGTTTTGAGATAATTAAAGGAATTTTCAGGGTCGTTTAGATCATCATATTCTTTAGCCAGGGCGTAACAGATACCTGCCTTAGTTTGATCGTCAATGTTTGGATCGGAGTATGCCTCGAGTAGCTCTTCTAAGTGATTGCTGTCTATAGATTGTCGCCGCAGAGAAGAGCGCATACCCTGAGCTTCAGAGTCTAAATTATTTAATGCCAAACAAGTATTTAAACTGTCTTCACATTTGTCCAACTCACCGATAAATCGGTAGGCAGTAGCTAAATTATAATGCAGCATTGAATTGTTAGGTTCATAGGCTATGGCTGATATGTAGTGCTTGATAGCTTCGCTGTGCATCTGCTCTACAGAGAGCATCATGGCAATTTTTTCATGCAGTGCTGCGCTGTCACATTTTTGCGCCGCAAGTATTTGAAGATTTTCCCGCACATCTTTTTGTCGCCCTAGCAGAGATAGGCATTCAACTCGTTGAATAAGAATAGTGGGTTCATTAGGCCTCAATGAGAGGGCACGGGCAGTTGAAATTAACCCAGCCTCAGGTTTTTTTAAGCGCAAATGGATACAGCCAGCCAACCACCAGCCTTCAAAAAATTGGGGAAACTCTGTATTGAGAATTCGACAACCATCCACCGCCTTTTTAATCTCATTTTCAACAAGAGCCCTTTTTGACAAGGCATATAGCTGTGAGGCATTTAGTTGCATAGCGGAGGGCGCCGGTATCATTTCCAGTGATAGAAACTTATATTAAAGCATGTATAGAATTTTTACAGTCGCTGAACAGTATTCAGCGACTGCAAAAAAACCCATAATTAGAAACGATAACTCGCAGACAAGCTTAAAGTTCTTGGTTGACTAATAAAATCTTTCTGGCCTGTACCATAAAAGCCATTAGCAACATCACTGGTCATGTACTCTTCTTTGTATGTCGCCACTGAACCCCGCTCATTAAAGAGGTTTTTTACCACGAGAGATGTCGTCCAATCTGTCCCGACCAGACTCATTGACATAAACCACAGGTCAAACCCATCTAAGGTGGCGGCCCAATCAGGGTCTATATTGAGTATGGAATTTTCAACATCTGACTGATAGTAACCATCAATACGACTGATCAGTAACATCCCATTACTCAAGCTAGCTTCATACTTGGCGCCGAGATTAATAGTGCTTCTAGCAGTCCCAGGAAGTTGTGCTCCTTTGGTTGCTCGTAATGCTGTTCGTCCATCAGTTAGATCACTTGCATCGTGAAGGTATAAATCTTCTGTGAGTGACGAATCAACATAGGTGTAACCGCCAAACAGCGTAACACTATCAGAAATGGCCCAGTTGAACTCTGATTCGAGTCCTTTTGAGGTGGCCTGTGACCCGTTTGCAACGGCATAGTAAGCACCAGAGGGCGTAGACACATTAATCTGTGGGTCTGACCAGTCTACATAGAATGCCGCAACGGTGTAATTTAGATTATCCGTTTGGCCTTTTATGCCAATTTCGTAATTGAGAACCGAATCGCTATCGAAACTACTCCACTCAGGATCATTGGGATAGTCTACATCAGGCCTTACAGGCGCGGCATTTGTGCCACCGCGACGATAGCCCTCAGAGAGGGTGGCGTAAATCATTGTGGAGTCACTGTAGTCCCATGCTAGGTTGAACCTTAGCAAGGTATCACTATCCTCATTGGTATCGGTAACAACAGGGTTACTCGTACCCCAGATAGGGAAGGAGGTCTGTGAGGTCACCTTATCTTTATTATCGAAATAACGAGCACCCAACGTGGCCGCTACAGTCTCAGACAGATTCCATGTGACCTCGCCGAAGAGTGCAAAATCTCTAAACTCACGTTCATGGGTCCAGTCGAAGGTAGTATTGGTAGTTGAGTCATAAAATGTGCCGATATAAGGGTAAGGGTCATCAAGCAAATAGCCTGGGAATACTGGACCACTGGCGGCCAGCCACCATTCTTGGAATCCTAGCGCCCTAGTTTGTTGCGCAGCAGAAGCTTCCTGATCCATATAAAAAGCACCCACTGTCCAGTCAACTTGTTGGTCGCCATTTGATACTAGGCGTAGTTCTTGGACAAAAGCCTCCTCAGAATTTTGGCGTTCTGCCGCGATGGCCGGACGCATCATATAGCCGTATCCATAGTAATAGAGCCAGCCTTTTGATGCGAAGAACCCGGTATTATCACTGGTACCCTCGTAGCTACGTTCGTAAATTGAAGTACTGGAAGTCAGCGTTGCAAAGCCTAGGTCATAGGTGGTTTCTAGGCTTGTAAATTGAGATTCATTTGATGAGGGTTCATTGATGACAGCGCCAATTTCATATTCTCCATAGTAGTCTCCCCAGCCGTCGGGGCCAGACGTAGCCTGACGGCGACCGCCATACTCACCCTTCTGTTTCATATAGGTAAGCACTGCTTCAAAATCATCACTCGGCGTCCATTTTACAGCGGCGCGAGTGTAGTCGATATCGACAGTGTCAGCATCCTTATTATTGGTATAAACCGGACCGCCATATATCGTGCCTGTAGCGTTGGCAATAGGCGTGCCACTAGAATCAGTCGCATAGACATTGACATAGTCAATAACCCCTGCATTATCGATGAGTCCACCACTAACCCTGAGCGCAAGATCATCACTAACTGGGATGTTAAAAGCTGCGTCAAGACTAACATTTTCACCATCAGATCCTTTGGTGCGGCCAAAAGATGTATTTATACGACCTTCAAAGCCATCGGTACTTGGTTCATTCATAACAAACCGGACTGTGCCACCTAATGAACCGGAACCATAGAGTGTTCCCTGCGGTCCTCTCAAGGCTTCAACTCTTTTGGCATCTGTAAGTATAAAATTGGCGAAAACTGGGGTATCTCCGACGTACGTTGAAACTGTCGGATCAGATAGGAATCGTCTGTCCGTGGCAGAAGGATCAACATTCAGTCCTCGGATACTGATAACATTGTTGTTTTCAGCAAAGCGACCACCACCGTCAGCAACTGTAATACCTGGCATAGCACGCATCAATTCCTGCATATCAACAATATTCGCCTCTTCTATCTGATCCCCGTTGATCGCTGAAATGTTAAAAGGTATGTCACTGGCCTTCATCTCGCGCCGAGTTGCAGTGACAATAATTTCTTCTAGTGATGCAGATTCTTGCGCTACAACATAACCAGGCTGGGATAATATTGCTGTTGCTATAGACACCGCTGAGGCCATCTTGGATTTATGATGCAGGTTAAAATTGATCATCCGATTGCTCCTATATTTGCTAGATAATATTTCCAGTCATTGATATTGAGTTTGCATAGGTTTACTGACAACAGTAGACCTATGCTTTGAGCCGGTAAAATGTTCGTATATTTATAGTTAATAATAAATATAAAGTCAACTCTAAATTTAGTCAATTAATGGTCTAATAGGATGGTGCCGCTACGTGAGTAATGGGGTTAAGATAAATGTCACGTCCTCACGAATCGAATCGCCGAGTTGTGTTATCGACATGTCTTTTAGATAGATGAAATTTAGGAACTGAATTCTTTCGTTGCGGGTGAGAAAATTTGCCAGATAAGCTATATCTACAGTTTCTGCAATTGCACCGTTTTTCTGACAAGCCTCTAATACATGTAAAATGGCTCTGCCCAAGCCGCCAGTAATCGTTTCAATATATCGTGGCGCTACTGTTTTATCCGGAGTAGTGGCAATATACGCTATCACATTGCCCCATAATTCGCGGCTAAGGGTTGCAACAGTATCATGGATGTTAGACATAATAACCTCGGTCACTAAATCCACTGGATTTTCAGAGCCAGCGCGATAAGTAAATTCCGAGTCTTTTTCAACCACGCCCAACTCCCCACGGGCTACAATGGCAAGCAACAACTCATCCTTTGAACCGTAGTAATTGTATACCGTTGCCTGAGAGACCATTGCTAAAGCAGCAATTTCTTCAATGCTAGCTAGCTCAAAGCCCTTTTCCACAAAAAGATTTTTCGCTGCAATCTCTATAAGTTCACGGCGTTGCGCTTTTTGCTGTTCACGTAGTTTAGACATAACTCCCCTTGTACAGACATCGCCTGATGTCATAAAAAATGGCTTGGCTGAACTATACAAATTTAGATAGCACGGCAAACTATATAAATTCTACATTGTGATTTCTAGATTTGAGTCTCTATTTATAACAACATCAATGGAAACTATGCCCCCTAACCGAAAGGTTTCCCTGGTCACATCTGCAACAGTAAAATAGGCTTGGCTATTATCATCACTCAAGCGCAAGTGACGAAATAAGATACGAGCATAGTTAATAGTTAGAGGACACATATTTCTGATTTTGCATAGATAGATAGTCAGTACCCAAGCTTAATACCTCTGCTGGGTAGCCTATAAAGGCAAAATTGTCAGACTCAGTGTAAACCTATCACAACTGGTTTGTCACTCTTTGCCAGCCTAGTGGCACTCTGTGCTCTGGTGCGTTGCAATGAATTTTTGAACAATAAGAGCAACCACTGATCAACCCTTTAAAGATATAGGCTTATAAGTGAACACAAACCCCCATATAGCTGATCAAGCGGATGACATTCGATCTCAAGTATTTTATTTTTACTTGGCTCCCGAGGTGTTTTGGAAAAGACCCAAAAGCGAGCGCAAAGAACTAAAGATCCGGCTACCGTTTATGCCTTTGCACATAAGCCAAATACATAGTTTTGGCGCGCACTCAGAGTATAAGTGCTGAGTACTATCGATTGGCAATGCGCCCGACCTAACCCAAAATTGTAAATGCAAAATATTTCTGCGCCACCGTATTAATAAACACAACCAGTAAAATAACTGGAATAAAGGTGGCTAAAGAGACATCAACATAGCGCTTGGTAAGGGAACTACGATACCCCTGATCACCGCGTTCCAATTCATCATCCAGATAAGTTTTCCAGCGATAGCGGGCAAAGAGACAGATCAACAGTCCATTCAGTGGCAAAATAGTGTCATAAAATATATCCACTACCACATCAAAAAATGACTTCTTTGCATTGCCGTATTCAACAAAGGCGGTTAATCCTTCCACCATGCCAAACGAAACAACACAGGCTATGGTCAACAGACCCATCAATAAAACTAGCCAAATCAGCGCTCTCTTTCGCTTTAAGCCCAACGTATCAATAAGACTAGAGGTCGGCACCTCGGTGATCGATACCAGCGATGTCATGGCTGCAAAAAATACCAACAAGAAGAAAATAGCCGCCACAGTGCTGGCCCCCAAATAGCCAATCGACGACTGCAAAGCCATAAAGATCTTAGGTAGATAGGAAAAAATCATACTCACAGATGAATCTGTTAGGTTTTCACTGTTAGCACTGGGGTTAAGAGCAAAAATTGCCGGCAATATCATTAGACCGGCAAAAAATGCCACAGCAGAATCGGCGACAGCTACCAGTTTTGCATTGGCAGCCAAACTCTCACCCCGATTGGCATAGGAACCATAGGTGATAAGAATACCCATTCCCAGAGATAAGGAAAAAAATGCTTGCGATAATGCACCATTGATAACTAACGCATCCACTTTGCTGATATCGGGAATCAGATAATAGCGCAAACCCAACAGCGCATTATCAAGAGTAAAGACAAATACAACCAGACCCAAAAGAAGAAGAACCAGCGCTGGCATCATAATTTTAGCTGCCCGCTCAATACCATTTTTGACGCCAGAAACTAATATTGCGACAAGAAAGAAAGCCACGATTGATAGATACAGGAATACCTTGTTGCTGTTAATAAAAACACCAAAGGTTTCCGGCCTAGCCAACGTCTTGAGGTTGCCAAAAATAATTTCAACAAAGTAACCAAAAACCCATACGGTGATCACCATATAAAACACAGCAATCATAAAAGGGGTGATAACGGACAGTAACCCGGCGACTCGCCAAGGCGACTTGGGGCCGGCCTCTTTCAGGTAGGCACCCACTGGATCTTTTTGGCTGCGCCTACCCAGACTGAGTTCTGCCATCATCACTGGAATACAGATAAAGGCCACAAAGATCGCATAGAGCAGCAAAAATGCACCACCACCGCCCTTGGTCGCCGCAACCGGAAAACCTACCAGGTTACCAATACCCACAGCGGAACCTGCTGCTGCCAAAACAAACCCCAGTCGTGAGCTAAACTGTTCGCGCCCAGTGGCCATATCAGTATTCCTTCTTGTTAGTAATTTTTATGGTACAAAATTATTCAACGTGCATTGAATCAGTCTGTAGATGCTTCACACATTCTTTATAACCATCGTCAACGCGCAAAGCACAATCGTATCCCATTCCCTTTGTTTAATATTAACTTTTGACTAAGGGTGCCATTTTATCGATCAGAGCTGACAGCTCTGGCTTATGTTGGCGAATCTCATCAGCACTTAACCCATGCAATTCATGGGGGAACACCAACCAATGTTCTGTTTCGTGAATATAGTAATCCGGTGGGCTGTCAGTTTTATTGTTTTTGGGTTTGTAGTACGGGGTGGCTATACGAATCTGCGGCGTATTCTTTTTACAGGCGCGCTTTAGATCGGTGATCGCCTGCTGGATAGATAGCCCACTGTCGTGCACATCATCAACAATAAGCAGCGAGTCTTCAGATTCAAGTTGGCGAATCACATAGCTCAACCCATGAACCTTAACAGTATCACTGCGCTCCCCCTCTCGGCTGTAGGATGACGTGCGAATGGCAATATGATCCGACTCTACACCCAACACATCGAGAAATTCCTGAACAGCTATACCCACGGGTGCACCGCCGCGCCAGACGCCAACTATATAGTTGGGCCTAAAGCCGCTTTCATAAACTTGCCAGGCCAATTTGAAGGAATCTTCAAGAAGTTGCTGAGCCGGTATATAGTGCTTTGACATTATGCGTAGATCCAAAATTTATAATTAGTCAGCCCATCATAGTAGCATAATCAGCGGTTGGATCATTATCGCCACAAAAAAAGCTGGTATTAAAAAGACCCAGATTAAAAAACCCAGGCTAACGAATAGCCTGGGTTTTTAGGTACGACTTACAATAGGTACTTAGGCACTAGAAATCCATAGAGAAGCGCGCCATAAGCTGGCGTGGACCAATCAACTCATCGCCCGTTGCACCAACACCAAACACATCGGTAAAGCGCGCATTGATACCAGCCTTGTCAGTCAGGTTCTTACCGATTAGCTCAACGCGCCAATCTGCTCCCTCTGGGTTTAGGCCAACAATTAAATCAATAATCTGATAACTAGGGACTATGTCGGTGACATCGTTATTAAAGATACGGTGCTTAAAACCACCTCTGTAGGTATACTGCAAGCTACTATTCAGTTCACCCCAAGGGATATCAGTGTTCCAGTTAAGCGCGACATTAGCCGTCAAGTCGGGGGTCTTGGCCAGCTCGTTGCCTTTAACATTTTGGATTTGCAGGGCGCGGGACTGTTGAATGTCATCGCAAAATAAATTAAATCCGCACGAGGCGAGCAACGCATTGGTTGCAGCTTCTGATTTCACATTATCCAGTGCTTGATGATCTCCGGTGATTTCAGTATCCAGCCATGACAGGCGCATATCTAGGACCAGTGACTCAGATAGGAAAGCTAAGAGCTCAAGTTCAGCACCCAAGATTTCTGATTCAGGAATATTACCCACACCGCCCTGAAAGACCTCAGGATCCGTTGCCTGATACTGCAATCCTTCATAGTTGTAATAAAAGGCTGCAGCATTTAGGCGGACACGACCATCGGCTAAATCAGTTTTCAGACCAATCTCATAGGCATCGACAATTTCTTCCTCAAAGGTTGGCAACACGACGACTGGCGCAACCACTGATTCACGGCCGTACGTTAGGTTTGAACCGCCGGGCTTAAAGCCGCGGGTGTAGGAGCCATAGGCCATAGTGCTGTCATTGAAGTCATGCTCGACAACCAAGCGTCCAGTGACTTTCTCACTGCCCATTTCAATAATATCCGTACCATAGGCGCCATAGAAGTTTGTTACTTCACTGTAGACCTCATCATCGGTGTAGCGCAAACCAAAGACAGTGCGCCACTCATCGTTGAAATGCCATGTACCTTGACCATAAAGAGAGACTGAATCGCGCTCTGGCTTGGAGTCAGAAATAAATCCTTTGTCACAGCAGTCCGGATCATCAAGAACGTCTTGGCGAGTAAAGGGAGCAAAACCAGGATCACCAAAATCTAGGCGCTCTAGGATACTGATCTCAACCTCTGTATCCAGATAGAACAAGCCTGCTACCCAGTCTAGTTTTCCAAACAGTGGGTCCACTGAAACCAAATTCACTTCTTGAGTGATAGTGGGTTGCTTATTAGTCTCTGGATCAAATTGGCTAGGCAGTAGATAAGTTGGCAAATAAGCGAGATCATGGCGATCATTGTCGCGTCTGACCAAGATTGAATCATTCTGATAGCTCGTCAACGACTTTAGCGTAAACGACTCAAAGTCCCATTCCAGAACAGCACTGTAAAGCTCGGATGTTAGCTTATGCTCGGCAGGCGAATTCTGACGTAGCTCGCGTGGGTCTGGCGCTGTGTCAAGCAGACCTTTCTGAGCAGCACCGTTGCGATCTTCGTCATAGTATTGCGCAGTAAAGTTAGCGCGGAAGTCATCGCTGGGCTCATAGAGCACGCGAATGCGAGCAGACAGACTGTTGGCATCATCGAGGTCCTGACCCAAAGTCAGGTTTTCAGTAAAGCCATCGCGCTTATTAGAAATAAACGACGCACGCATGGCCACTGTGTCACTGAGTGGCAAGTTATAGGCTGCGCGCGCTTTCACTAGTCCGTAGTCACCCAGACTCAAGTCGGCCTTGCCAAAGCTACTGTCTAACGAGGGTGCAGTGGTCACAATATTAATCGCGCCGCCAGTGGAATTTTGACCGAACAGTGTGCCCTGAGGACCACGCAGAACCTCAACGCGCTCTAGGTCAAGAAAATCAGTTTGCAGCGCAAAGGGCGATGCCACGTAGATGCCATCTAAGTGATAGGAGACAGAGGGATTGGCAATGGCATTCTGGTTGGCTTCGTTACCGACACCGCGAATAGTGATAACCGTTTTAAAACCCTCATTTTTAGCCACATTGACGCCTGGAGCAATAGCACTCAGATCAACAAACGAGGCAATTTGACGGTTATCTAACTCTTCACCGCCTAATGCAGTAACTGCTTGAGACAGATCTTGCAGGCTCTCGCTTCGCTTTTCAGCAGTCACCAGCACCTCTTCAAATGTAAGGTTTGCATCTTGGGCAATAGCATTGCCACAGAGGGCTGCTGTGATAGCTAAAGACAGTGTCTTAAATAGAATACGTGGGTGTTTCATTTTGACTCCTAGTAATAATTATGAATAAATTTAAGGGTTATAGTAATTATCTGGTGCAAAGAGACGTTTTGATAGCCTCATTTTTGCATATTTTTAATCAAATTGTTGTCTATTTTTTGGTTTTTTTCTGTACTTATAACCAAGCTTCCCATAACCAGAATTTTATAGCTAGGCTTACACTATCTCGTAGAGAGTCTAAAAACAGGACTAATAAGACCCTCTGTTGCACGACTGGCTATGCCGCTGGGGTTACTTTATTATTGCGCAACTCATGTTGTATGTCTGCAACTAAAACTATCAGAAAAGAAATAGGTACTACCTAATGAATGCATTGCTTGATCGACTGTTTCAACTTCGCGCCAAAGAGACCAAAGCAAGTACCGAGTTAATTGCCGGTGGCACCACCTTTATCACCATGGTCTACATCATCTTTATTAACCCGCAGATAATGGCCATGACCGGCATGGATCAGGGCGCTGCCTTTGTGGGTACCTGTTTAGCGGCAGCACTGGCCTGTTACATTATGGGTTTCTATGCCAACTGGCCTGTGGGTCTGGCACCTGGCATGGGCCTCAATGCATTTTTCACCTTTACCGTGGTGGGCGAGATGGGTTACAGCTGGCAGATCGCACTGGGTGCAGTTTTTATTGCCGGTGTGCTATTTGTCATTATGAGTGTCACTCGCCTGCGCCGCTGGATGATGGACAGTATTCCCCTCAATATGCGCATCGCCATGGGCGCCGGTGTTGGTCTATTTATCGGCTTTATCGGCCTTAAAAGCGGTGGCATTATCGTGGCTAACGAGGCCACTTACCTAAGCTTAGGTGATCTAACAAACATAGAAACCCTACTTGCCGCCATAAGCTTTTTAGTGATAGCCATTCTGTCTATTCGCAAAGTCCCCGGTGCCATTATTATTGGTATTCTCAGTATCACCACCGTGGCCGCCCTGATGGACCTAGTTCAGATTGATGGCCTAGTGGCCGCACCCCCCAGTATGGCACCCACCTTTATGCAACTGGATATTATGGGCGCATTGGATGTGGCCATGATCAGCGTGATTATCGCCTTTTTGTTTGTGAATCTATTTGATACCGCAGGCACCCTACTGGGTGTCGCCAGCCGCAGTGGCTTAATTGACAGCCAAGGCAATGTGCAGGATATTGATCGCGCCCTTAAAGCCGATAGTAGCGCCAGTGCAGTAGGTGCCTTTTTTGGCTGTGCGCCAGTAACCAGCTATGTAGAAAGCTCCGCTGGTGTTGAGGCCGGAGGTCGCACTGGCTTGACTGCAGTAGTCGTGGGTAGCTTATTTCTATTAGCGATTTTTCTCTCGCCTCTGGCGGCTGTGGTACCCCCCTATGCCACCGCCGGTGCGCTGATCTATGTTGCGATTCTGATGCTCTGTGGGATGGAAGCGCTGGATTGGTCAGATATGAGTGAGGCACTACCGGCACTGGTCACCATTGTTATGATTCCCCTGTCATTCTCCATCGCCAATGGCATAGCCCTAGGGTTTATCGCCTATGTAGCGGTTAAGTTATTTGCTGGTAAGCGATCAGATATCACGTTGGGAGCGTGGTTTTTAGGGGCGATCTTTTTGGCTAAGTTTATGTTTTTGAGTTAGTTATAAAAGCCAGAATATGCTCTAACCATGAGCCACGTCTCGATACTGTGGATAATGGTGGTTCCGCCATTGTAAGAGATG
>CAXEWB010000281.1:0-2948 GCA_963999835.1 uncultured Cellvibrionales bacterium
CTTGATTTCAATGATATGTTTGTGAGCGAAATATAATGTTATGGTCATTGAGGGCTTTGAGCAAAAGGTCTTCCTAGTGATTGCCTCTATACCGATAGGTAGAGTCGCGACCTATGGTCAGATAGCAGCATTATCTGGATTACCGGGTAGGGCTCGACTTGTGGGTAGAGTATTAAGTCAACTACCAGATGATACATTACTGCCCTGGCACCGAGTCGTGAATGCCACCGGAAAGATCAGTCTACCTAAGTGGAAAAATGGCCATCAGGTCCAAAAAAGAAGATTGCAGTGTGAGGGTGTAGAAATAGTCAATGACCGTATTAAATTAAAAGATTATCGTTGGGATCTAATGGGATAGGTCTATGTCGAGAAATGAAATATCTAAAATGTCTGCAACTCAAAGCAGTGACGGGCTAAAAAGCTGGTTGGAAAGCATTGATATGTTCAGACAACCGCAGGTTATTGGTATGCTCTTTTTGGGTATTTCAGCTGGCATACCCCTACTGCTTATGTTTTCCTCGCTCAGCCTATGGTTACGAGAATCGGGGGTTGATCGCTCCGCTGTAACCTACTTTAGTTGGGCGGCGCTGGGCTATTCATTTAAATTTGTCTGGGCACCACTTGTAGACCGTCTTTCATTACCTTTTTTAACCGAGCAGTTGGGGAGAAGACGCAGTTGGTTATTAGTCTCTCAAGTATTGATCATGTTTTCCATCGTAGCAATGGCATTGATCGACCCTGCTGCTCCACAGACGCTGACCCTTATGGCAGTGGCTGCTGTGTTTTTGGGATTTTCCGCGGCCACCCAAGATATTGTGATTGATGCCTATCGCATAGAATCAGCCGAAGAAAATTTGCAAGCAATGATGTCTGCCAGTTATATCGCAGGTTACAGGGTTGGAATGCTGATCGCAGGAGCAGGAGCGCTTTATCTAGCCGCGTACCTTGGGTCAACTGCAGAGCAATATAACTATTTTGCATGGAAATCGACCTACCTTATTATGGCCTCAATGATGATAATTGGTTTAGTAACCACGCTGTTGATTACTGAGCCATCGGAGCAAGACAACACAACAGCAGGCCTGAAAAATGAGATTGGCTTATTATTACTCTTTGCCTTTGCTGTCATAGGATTTATTGGTTGCTATCTATTCAGCTCTGACCTTGTTCAGCCATTAAGCCTGCGATTGAGCCAAATTCTGGGCAATCATCACCTCGCATCATTTGTTATAGAATTATTTCGTCTGCTTGTCGCTCTTTTTGTAGCTACTACCATCGCAAAGTTACTGATAAGAGCCCAAATCGTTGAGCCAACTCAGTTTCAAAAAGCCTACATTGATCCGGTAAGAGACTTTTTCGAGCGCTATGGACTGACCCTCGCCTGGACTCTTTTAGCCCTTATTGGTTTTTATAGAATTTCTGACATAGTGCTAGGAGTAATTTCTAATGTTTTCTACCAAGATCTTGGATTTACCAAGACGACCATTGCCAATGCAGTGAAATTATTTGGCCTGTTTATGACCATTCTTGGTGGTTTTCTGGGCGGCATCATGGCCATACGTTTTGGTGTCATAAGGGTCCTATTTCTGGGTGCTGTCCTGTCTTCTGCGACTAATCTGTTGTTTGTGCTTCTGGCTCAAGTGGGTATGGATATCAATCTACTATACCTAGTTGTTGCCGCAGATAATTTGTGCGCAGGATTGGCCAGTGCCGCCTTTGTTGCATTTTTGTCTAGCCTGACTAATGTCTCTTTTACTGCCACTCAATATGCTATTTTCAGCTCCCTGATGACGTTGCTTCCAAAAGTGATAGGTGGTTACTCTGGATCAATTGTTGAGGGCCTAGGTTATGAAACGTTCTTCACCATCACCACATTAATGGGCTTGCCTGTACTGTTACTCATCATCGCAATAAATAGGCAACTCAGAGACAAATAAACTAGGAAAGGATACTTACTGGCGTTTACAACCAAGTTTAAATTAGGCTTTGCCTAAACAGTTGCCAGTCAAAGGCTGGACCTGGATCAGTTTTGCGACCTGGGGCAATGTCGCTATGGCCCACTATCCTCTGCGAAGTGATTGATGGATAGTGACTGAGCAATAGTTTTACAGTAGCAGCCAATTTTCGATACTGGGCCTCGGTGTAGGGGATTTGATCAGCGCCCTCAAGTTCGATACCTATGGAAAAATCATTGCACCGTTCACGGCCCTCAAACTCGGATACACCCGCATGCCAAGCCCTTTTTTGAAAGGGTACAAACTGTACAACAGCACCCTCTCGATCAATCAGCAGGTGCGAAGAAACTTGCAACTGATAAATCTGTTCAAAATAGGGATGCTGTGATGGATTGAGACGATTACAAAATAATTGCTCGATATAGGGACCACCAAACTGCTGTGGGGGGAGACTTATATTGTGAATCACCAACAAACTAATCTCCGCATCTATAGGGCGTTGATCTGCATTGGGAGATTCAACCCTTTTACAGTGGCTTAACCAACCCTGCTCTATTTTCATTATTACCCCTATTTGGCAACCCCGACGGCTGTTGTGAACACAATTTGCTAAACTTTATGGTATTTCATCATTAAATCCAAACTATTGGAAATACCAATCGACTGCAATTTTACGCGTAAAAGTTTTACTTTTGGATAGGGCAAAATTTACTTTCGTTAAGCTGTTATACTTGTATGCTCAGTTTTATAACTTTTTTAAAGTAGCTATGAGCGCCATAAATATACCCGAATATATTTTGGATGATATCCCCCAGTGTGTAGCGCGAGCGCTTGCAGAGGATATAGGACCGGGCGATATTACCGCAAAGTTGATTGGCAGCGCTCAATATGCCACTGCCAGGGTAATTTCCAGAGAAGCCGCCGTCATTTGTGGTCGTCCATGGGTGGATGAAGTGTTTCATCAACTGGATCCAAATACAGTGATCGATTGGC
>CAXEWB010000282.1:0-4987 GCA_963999835.1 uncultured Cellvibrionales bacterium
AAGCTCCTGCAGAGTAATTTAAATTGGGCACTAGGGCTAAAATATCTTCAATATGACGACTTCCGCGCTGACTTATGACTTGAGCATCAACAACAGTGATACTCGCAGGCGTGGACTGTAATTCTGACTGCCGAAAATCAGCATTTACAACTACCTCATTGATAATATCCTTATCGGAGGCGTTATTCGCATAGGTATTTGAGATACTCAGAACAGTAGTCACAAACACAGTAGACCAACCTAAAGGGGGAAATATCCTTCTTAGGCAATCAATAGTGGAAAATAGTGGTAAAGATGTTTTGCTACAAAAATTCATACAGAGCCTCGTTAACATTAAGTTTCAAAGACCCAGAAAAGATGCGGTGGAAGTGTATAGAACAGCTATTCCTATTCCTACGCCGGCATAATCCGGATCAGGTTCAAAGGGTCCTTCTCAGGCCACTTTGGCCGCCCCTTAGGGAAAATAGATGTTAACATTGGCTTAGTAAAAAACGCAACATTGTGATCACAAAGACGAGAGATCACTTTTAAAATTTCTACTAATTATGGGTTGAAAGCGCCAAAATTTTACTGATCTCACACAATGGGCGTCCCGATTGTTGTTGCAACTTTTTAAAGGCACCTTCCACCAATCTAAGGTCTGTTTGTGAGTTTATACTGATCTTATTGACAAACCCATGGTTGATTAACGCGGCACACACGTCCTTGGTCAGTAAAAATGTATCCACCCCCATACTGCGTAACATCATAGGCTCGGTATTACCTCCCAATCGGCATCCCTTCTTTTTTAGCTCAAGCCAAAGACCAGTTACATTGTCTCTAGGCCAATTGGCTATAAAGGCAGAAAAGCTTGCAATACGTTGCTGACAATCGAGTAGATAGTTGGCATTGTTGCGAACTGCAACGATCTTTGTGACATTGCGTACAATACTTTTATCCTGCGCCAATGCCTCCAGTTTTTCATCACCAAAATAGGCAACTGCCAGTGGATTAAATTTTGCGAAGGTGGTCTCAAAATTGGTCCATTTATTATCAATCACTCGCCAGACAAAACCTGCCCGAAAGATACACCGAGCGATCATCGATAAATATCGATCATCTGACCATTGGTGTAACTCTGAAGTGGTTTTGGCTCGAGGCATTTTGCTAGTTAATAACGTCTCACTTCCACATCTTGTTACGGCTAGTCTGTAGAGATCTTAAAAAGAGGTCATGACTGGTCTCTAAGTTTTAGTTCTAGCGACTTCGCACTGAGTTTAAAATAATATAGCCTGAGAAAAATAGATACAGAACACTATTAACAAGCACCCGAACAACCTGTCTAACATCCAAGCTTTCTGCTGCAGTCTTACTACTGCACTGGTATGTACAATCAATACCGTCACTACCAAATACCAGAGTATGTCTATGAAAGCGGCAATAAGTCCTAAACTAATTTTCTCATATACATTCATGTCTTCATGGAGAAACTGGCTGAACAGTGCTGTGAAGAACACAAGCACCTTCGGGTTCACGAAAGCGATTAAGAAGCCGTCTCTTGCAGCCCGCCAATGGGAGCCAGAAATTACCTTGTTTGAGGTTGAGACAAACTGAGCCTGAGAAGTCAGCAATTTAAGACCCAATATCAATAGTATAACTATTCCGACTAACTGAATGATATTGAATACAAGTACACTTTTCTCAAAGATTATAAGTAGCCCAAAGGCGCTGATAAAGGCGTAAATTGCTATGGCAACACCGTGACCCAAGGCACATGAGATACCAGACCGTCTACCTCCAGATAGGGTGTAATTAATAACCACAGCAATGCTTGGACCCGGTGACATCGCAGCTAACAAACAGGCTGAGGAAACGGATAGCCAGTAGATTAGATCTGTAGCGAACAAACTGTTAACTTACACTTAGACATAGCTCAATAGTAAGCCTGCTCGAGCCTGAATACCAGCACCTTCTATTTTGTTACCCATGACACTATCTGTGCTTAATATGCTCACAGGAGGATGTCACGAGATTATGCACGCTGGTAACGAGACCCTTGTCTGAAATTATCAAACACTACCTTGAGTTCATAAAACGAACGAAGTTTGCCAATGGCTACTCTGGGTTAGTGGATACTGGTGTGGGCTATGTGAAATCTTTAAGCATCTTGGTCAGCAGTTTCCTACGTTGATCCGGCCTTAGCGCCTGCATTTGTTTGTGCAGTTGAGAACCTAAGTCTAAATCGTCACCACTTTCGTCTACTTCACTGTAGAGGGACTCTGGCTGTACTTTAAAGAATTTGGCTATACGAACTACAGAATCTCGGCGGGGTTCTCTTGTTTTTTCATTAAGGATACGATTGATAGTTGGCTGGGGTACACCACAACCTCGGGAGAGACCACTCTGCGAAACACGATGTTCTCTCATTAGTATTGCCAGCTGTTTACTTATACCCAATTTACTCATTGCATTCTCCCTTATGATGCCTTTTTTATAATTTTTACTACCAAAAACTAACAGTCTGACTAAGTATTTAGACTATGAATAACTAATTTTCCACTAGCCACATAAAAAAATCCTTATATAGCAATTGAATAAGGGATTACAATGTGATCAAAGTTGTTGTTTGTTGGTTATATGTCGAGTAAGTCGTCGATAAGATCTGGTCGATCAGTGATAATGCCATCAACACCCAGAGTGATTAGTTTTTTCGATGTTTCAATATCATTAATCGTCCAAATTTCCACCTTGAGGTTTAGGCTGTGCGCTACCTTTAGTAGTCGTGGGGTTACAATTTCAAAACCTTGATATGAGATTGGAAGTTGCATGGAGTATCCCGGCGGGTCATATAAATGACCAAGTCCTAGCTTGATAAGAACATAGAAGAGACGAACTTCTGACTGACCATGGGAAGTTGGAACTTCTGGACAAATACGCCGAAAGTGCTCAAGCACTGAGGTATGAAATGAACCGACTAACACCTGCTCAGTCAATTTATATTCCCTCACCACCGCACACAGACGCTCAGATGCAAGGTTGTCCTGCGGCTTTATTTCGATTAAATAGCGCGCGCTGGGGATGCGCTGAAAAAGGGCAGTCAATGCTGGAATTTTAATCCCCAGAGGGCTTAGTTTATGGGGATATTCAACCTCATGAAATTTAGCATTGTACTTTTCAATTTCACTGAATGTCATCTCGGAAATGCGTCCTATGCCATCAGTTGTTGTATCAATCACCTCGTCATGACGGACTACCAAGCGCTTATCAGCGGTCAAGTGAATATCTATTTCTAAGATATCTGCACCCACCTGTAATGCATTTAGACCTGCCTCCACAGTATTTGCAGGCATCAATGCGTGGCCATTTCGGTGGGCTATATTGGCAACGCCTTTCTCTTTGTAAAATGGAATATTATTTTTACTTTTGGCGGGAACCATTAGTAGGCTGAGGTAAGTGACTATGAAACATGCACAAACTAGCACAAACTTTTTTGCCATAATTTATATGCCAGCCAACTAAGATTGGTTGTGCCGGTTAGAAATTAACTCTTCCACCACTGATGGATCAGCCAGTGTGGAAGTATCCCCCAAATTATCAAGTTCATCAGCAGCAACCTTACGTAAAATTCTGCGCATAATTTTACCTGAACGCGTTTTAGGTAATCCGGGTGCCCACTGAATAATATCTGGCTTGGCAATTGGACCTATTTCTTTGACACAGAGTTGGACAAGTTCTTTTTTCAAATCATCATTGACCTGCACACCAGCCATAGGCGTGACATAACAATAGATACCCTGCCCTTTGATATCATGGGGATAACCTACCACCGCGGCTTCGGCAATTTTTTTGTGAAGCACTAGCGCACTCTCAACTTCTGCAGTACCCATTCGATGGCCAGAGACATTTAGCACATCATCTACGCGGCCTGTAATCCAATAGTATCCATCCTCATCTCGCCGCGCCCCATCACCAGTAAAATAATACCCTGGGTAGGCGCTAAAGTAGGTGTCAATACAGCGCTGATGGTCGCCAAAAACAGTACGAATCTGACTGGGCCAAGAAGTTTTGATCATCAATAGCCCCTCTCCAGCACCCTGAATTTCATCTCCGTCCGTATCCAGTAGAACCGGTTGTACGCCGAAAAATGGCATGGCTGCTGAACCAGGCTTCAATGAAGTTGCTCCTGGCAGTGGTGTCATCATATGTGCACCTGTCTCTGTCTGCCACCAAGTGTCTACAATGGGACAGCGGGCATCACCGACGGTATGGTAGTACCACTCCCACGCCTCAGGATTGATGGGTTCACCAACCGTTCCCAATAATTTTAGGGAACTGCGCGAGGTTTTTTGTACAAAGTCGTCGCCCGCACCCATCAGCGCTCTTATTGCAGTGGGTGCGGTGTAAAATTGATTCACCTGATGTTTATCCACTACCTGCCAGAACCTCGAGGCATCAGGATAAGTGGGAATTCCCTCAAACATCAATGTGATGGCGCCATTACACAAAGGCCCATAGACAATATACGTATGGCCTGTTATCCAACCTACATCAGCGGTGCACCAGTAAATATCACCTTCTTTGTAATCAAACGTATATTTGTGGGTCATAGCGGCCATTAACAGGTAGCCCGCGGTGCTATGCAATACACCTTTGGGCTTCCCTGTAGAACCTGACGTATAGAGTATAAAAAGTGGGTCCTCAGAATCCATTAGCTCAGGCTCACAATGAGTGCCCATAGCTTGCACTTCGCGGTGGTACCAGATATCGCGCCCATCCTGCCATTGAATATTACCGCTGGTGCGTTCTACAACCAGACAGGTATGGACATTTGGGCAATTCTCCAGTGCTGTGTCAGTATTAGTTTTCAGTGGAATCGTTTTGCCACCTCTTACACCTTCATCTGCTGTAATAACCACTTGGCAATCGGAATCCAGTATCCGGTCTTTCAGGGCATCTGGGGAAAATCCGCCAAATACCACCGAATGGACAGCACCGATACGGGCACAGG
>CAXEWB010000283.1:0-13278 GCA_963999835.1 uncultured Cellvibrionales bacterium
ATGGCATAGGCAGCCTCGGGAATCATTGGCATATAGATACAAACTCTATCGCCCTTTTTAACTCCACGTTGGCGTAACAAATTACCAAGTCGGCATACATGTTCGTGTAGTTGTGAATAGGTAATTAAACTATTATCTGCAGGGTCATCACCCTCCCATATAATAGCCGTTTGATTAGCTCTATTGGGTAAATGGCGATCTATACAGTTGACTGTCACATTCAGCTTGCCACCAATAAACCAATTTGCCTCAGCAAGAGTAAAGTCGCTCCGGGAGATTGATTTCCATGGCAAATTCCATGTCAGAAACTGCTCAGACTGCTCTGCCCAGAAGGCATCTGGGTTTTCGACTGAGCGACGGTACATCGTCAGATACTTGTCTTGATCAACCCAGGCATCTTTTGAAAAGTGTTTTTCAACTGGATAGATTGAATGATCAGACATGACATTTCCCTTATTAATCATTCTTATAAGTAAAAATTAGCTCGCTAGTTTAACACCCGCCCCTATCAACTAAAAGCGTTGTTGATAGCCGTTAAAGCGGCTGACTTAGACCAAGTAGGATTGGTTTATTTTTTACTATTATATCTAGTCGGCTTAAGGCTATTTTTGATTTTTTCTAGGTGCGGCAAGAAGTCCGTACCACGCCGCAGGGTGACCCCAGTAGCCAATACATCGAGAATAACTAGATGGACGATGCGAGATGACATAGGCATATATTCATCGGTATTTTCTGGCACATCCACATCAAGCGCCACACTGCTAAGATTGGCAAGGGGAGAGTTAGAGGCAGTCAAACCAATTACAGTTGAACCATTATTGCGGGCAATTTCCGCTATCTCGACAATTTCTTTTGTACGACCAGTGTGGGAAATGATAAAGAAAACATCACCTGTCTTACCCGTAGAGGCTAACATGCGCTGCATTAAAAAATCATCATGACAAGATACTGGTAGATTAAATCTAAAAAATTTATTTTCAGCATCTCGGGCAACAGCGCCAGACGCATCCAAACCAAAAAAATAAATTCGCTTGGCTTGAATTAGATTGTCCACCACCTGATTAACTCGAGCATGACTGATACTATCGCGAACTAAAGCAAGATTATTAATTGTACTGTCTATAATTTTTGGGGTGTAACTTGTGACATCATCCTCGGGGTCGACATTGCGATTCACAGAGCGAATACCGCTGGCCAAAGACATTGCAAGTTTTAGCTTGAAATCTGGAAAACCCATAGTGTTAAAGCGTTTACAAAATCGATTCACACTGGGCTCACTGACACCGGCCTTCTTAGCCAAAGTGGCTATGCTCGACTGTGTTGCAGTCTCTGGATCAGAAAGAACAACCCGAGCCACTTTACCTTCCGATTTATTCAAATTGGGCAATGAATCAGTGATCATATTTAATAAATTTTGACTCTGCATTGTTTATCCACTCCACACTAGCGCCCTATTATAAGGTTTGATGATTATTATCCATAAGTTTTATTTTCTAGGGTTAAATCGCCTCATTAAATCAGCAAACCCAATAGTATTCAAAATTGCTGAAAAAAATTATTTTTATGTAATTTTACTAAATAGATGGCGCTATTATTTGATTAAAATCGTAAAAATAACTATTATTTATGTAATTTTACTACATATCTAAGAGACATACTTATGTTCAAAATAGCGATTAATGGCTTTGGTCGAATAGGCCGCAATATAGTGAGAGCCTATTACGAACGTCCAGAACTGCATGACATAATTAAAATTATCGCTATAAATGATCTCGGCAATGTAGAAATAAATGCTCATTTATTGGCGTTCGACACTGTTCATGGTCGCTTTAATCAGACTGTTGAAGTTTCTGATAACACACTGCTTGTAAATGGTAATGAGATGCGCTGTTTTTCACAGCGCGATCCTGCCAATTTACCATGGGGTGAGTTAGATGTTGATGTTGTCTGCGAGTGTACTGGCGTTTTCACCAACCGAGATGAAGCCGGGTTACATATTGCTGGTGGTGCCAAAAAAGTCATCATCTCTGCACCCGGAACTAATGTAGATGCAACCGTGGTTTATGGCATAAATCATGATCAACTAAGTAGTTCCCACGAAATTATCTCTAATGCGTCCTGTACAACCAATTGTTTAGCACCACTGGTTAAACCACTCAACGATGCTATTGGCATTGAATCCGGTTATATGACAACTGTGCATGCCTACACCAATGATCAACAACTGAGTGATGTATACCACTCTGATATCTATCGTGCTCGCTCTGCCACGCAATCTATGATCCCCACCAGAACTGGGGCAGCCGTGGCCATTGGTGATGTGCTACCAGAATTAGCAGGAAAATTAGATGGTCTGGCCGTGCGCGTGCCTACTATTAATGTCTCTCTTGTCGATCTTACTTTTAATGCTGGATGCACGATCACTGCAGAGGAAGTCAATCAGATTTTGAAACAAGCGGCTGAGGGAGACCTCAGCGAAGTACTCAGCTATTGCGACCGCCCACTGGTATCTGCGGACTATAACCATATTCCCTATTCGAGTAATTTTGATTCGCTTCAAACCCGAGTTAACGGGTCATTGGTAAAAGTGATGGCTTGGTACGACAATGAATGGGGATTTTCAAATCGCATGTTGGACAATAGTCTAGCACTTATGACTGCATGAGATATTAAATCGAACGCAATAATATAGATAAATTAGAAATTTTAGACTAGCGATTTATGCGCCAATCTGACAACCGTCTCTTCCTTGGCCACGCAAGGCCAACTTACTACTCAAACTTTAAGCAGCCCAGTACACATTGACTGGTATAAGGTCCTGCTGCAGCACTGCCCTTATTGGCAACTCGGTAACTGACGTTCCAGCAAGCGCCTGCTGCAATACTTTTTTTTTGCTTGATCCACAGATATGTACTACTAAATAATCACAGTTTAGAAGTCGCGGAAGGGTAAGACTTATTCGCTCATGGGGCGCATCAAGAGGTGTCATCGCCACACAAGATAGGCCAGAGTCCATAGCAAGACCAGTGGCTAGTGCTGTGGCACCAGGAAACAGCGAAGCGGTATGGCCATCATCTCCCATACCCAAAATGACGACATTAAACGGATCCATGTTCGACAGGGATTTTTCCAATTCAGAGCAACCCATGGCAGCTGACTCTGCACAGGTTTTTAGCGCTAGAAACTGTGCCTGCCTAGCATGATTTATTAACAAATTCTCTCGCACCAATTTTTCATTGCTGTCTTTGTGTCCGCTGTCAACCCATCGTTCATCAGCTAGGGTGACAATCACCTTTGACCAGTCTAGGACCTGTTGTGATAATGCGTGAAAGAAACCCAGTGGCGTTCGGCCTCCAGAAACCACAAGGGATGCAGAACCCTGCTGCTCGATACCCTGCACAAGGCGACTGCTTACCTCACTGGCAAGATCAATATCTAACGCGGACGTATTTTCAAATTGATTAAGGTTCAATTTTTTGCCAATAAAATAATCAATTATTCGAGTTCGTACCAACTTCGGTCACTACTTTCAATCAGCACCTCTGCTTTGGAGGGTCCCCAAGAACCTGCACTGTATGGTCTGGTGGGAATTTTCTTATCTGCCCATGCAGAGAGTAAGTTATCACACCATTTCCATGATTCCTCTATTTCATCACGGCTAACAAATAGCCATTGATCACCATTAATCACCTCGAGAAATAATCGCTCATAGGCGTCTGCAATTCTTGCATCGCCCGTTGAATCATAAAAATCTAGATTGAGGGTGCGTTTTTCCAAACTCAAACGCTCTTCCATACTTTGCTTTTTGGATACCATTTCCAGTTGAATCCCCTCATTGGGTTGCAGGCGAATAACCAAGCGATTATTGGCCTCACCGTCATCATCACTAAAAATGGCATGAGGGTTATCTTTATAAGCAATGACCACCTGAGTTAGTTTTTCCTTCATTCGCTTTCCAGTGCGAAGATAGAAAGGAACACCTGCCCAACGCCAGTTATCGACATAAACTTTAAGGGCGACAAAGGTTTCGGTGTGACTGTTGCCAGCCGCACTACCTTCTTCTTCCATATAACCAACCACTGGCTTTCCAGAGATCCACCCCGCTGAATATTGCCCTCTCACTGCTTGCTCTGATACATTGCCACGATCAATTGGGCTCAAAGCTCTAAGTAGCTTTACCTTTTCAGCACGTATCTCATCTGCTTCTAGTGTGTTCGGCGGCTCCATAGCAACCATACAAAGCAACTGCAGTAAATGGTTTTGTACCATATCGCGTAATTGACCAACCTTATCATAGTAGGACCAACGACCTTCGATACCCACTGTCTCGGCGGCTGTTATCTGGATATGATCAATACAACTATTATCCCATTGAGAGTTGATCATTCGATTTGCAAATCGCAGAGCTAAAAGGTTTTGCACAGTTTCTTTACCCAAATAGTGGTCTATTCGGTATATATTGCGCTCTGAGAAACAGCTACCTACCGTATCATTAACTTCCTTTGAACTTTGAAGATCATGACCAATCGGTTTTTCTAACACAATACGCGCCTGATCATCCACGCAACCAGCATCATGTAAATGCTTACAAATTGGCGCAAACATGCTCGGCGGTGTGGCCATGTAAAAGATCATGGTTCTTTTTTCCAAAGACCATTCCTTTAAAACTTCAAACTGCTGCCTGAGAGAAAAATCTATGCGAAGATAGTGCAGCCTTTGGCTAAATCGTTTCCAAACATGATTATCCCAGTGATCACCAACGGTCTCCTTTAACAAAAGTTCCGTCTCTTCTAGGAAATCTAGAGTCGTCATTTCGTTGCGCGCTACGGCGGCAATGCGGACTGAGTTTTCTAGCAGTTCCGCCCTATCCAATTGGTAGAGTGCGGGGAACAATTTACGTCGCGCTAAGTCTCCGCAAGCCCCAAAAATAACCAGATCAGTTTTACCGCTCATTGTATACCTCTGTAGTTAAACAGCTTTTTATCCATTGACTGAAAGCTCAACAGCCTTACGCGCTAGTAACTCGATCTCATCCCAGCGCTTCTCTCTTATGAGATGTCGCTGCGCAATCCATGAACCCCCAACAGCCATCACATTTGGTAAGGCTAAATAATCTAAAGCATTGTGTTGACCAATACCACCGGTGGGGCAGAATTTCACCGCACTAAAGGGTTCAGCCATAGCTTTTAAGGCTGGCACGCCACCTGCAACTTCAGCTGGGAAGAACTTGAAGTTCTGCAATCCGTATTGCATACCTAACATTAATTCACTGACTGAGGAAACACCTGGCAAAAATGGCACCGCTGACTTTTTAGCCAATTCAAGCAACTTTTCAGTGATACCTGGAGAAATCATAAATTGACATCCCAGATCTTCAGATAATTTCACCTGTTCCTCATTAAGCACTGTGCCAGTGCCTACAATAGCATCGGGCACATGTTTAATAATCTCACGAATACCTTCAACCGCAACATCTGTTCTCAAGGTAACTTCTAAGACCCTGACACCTCCAGACACTAATGCCTCGGCTAGCGGTACAGCATCTGCCACCTGCTCAAGTGTAATCACAGGTATGACCGGATTACCATCCAATAAATCGTGCACTAACTCCTCCTCAATACAAAATTAGCCTTTTCGCTGCCCCAACGAGCCCTAAATTACCTCGCATCGCCTAGTACATAGGGATCGGCTTTAAATCATTTACAAAGCGCCCCTTATCCTCAAATCTGCGTCGGAAGTCACTTTGAATAAAAAAGTCCTGAAATTTTGTCACCACCCCACCAGCGACATAAATACCGCCTTTAGCGCCCAGCGTAAGCGCTAGGTTTCCAGCGGCAGAACCCATACCTTCACAAAACATATTGAGCGCCGTCAAAGCGATTGAATCCTGCCCATTTTGCGCCGCCGCGACTATATCTGAAGGTTTGTCGTAAACCGCCTGTTGAGATTCCATAACGCACAGTGACTTGTATATATTCGGCATGACCACCCTAGATATCGAGTTTAATTAATCCGGCAATACCCAAACCAGTGCCCACACCGAGAATGCCCATAGGCTTATTGACCACCGGTGTGTTACCACCAATTTGTACAAAATCGGTCTTATCAAGCTCTGTTATGCCAGTGGAAAATTCTGGATGCTCCTCTACAGAATGATTAAAAGTAAATTTACCTGCTAGCTCATCCAGAGGGATAGCCGAAAATCTAGCATTGGTGCCACCGATATCAGCGACTATACTCCATTCAGCTGACATTATTTATACTCCAGGAAATAGAAAGGAAGCGCCCTGCTCGGCGTTGCCAATCGTTTGACGGTTACTTAGGAACAGCTCCCTACCACAACCTTGATCACCAACGCTCGGCTGAGGGTGTGTTTTGCGATGTTCTAATTCAGTGATATCACCAATAAAGGCAAGTTCGCCAGTCATTGCATTCAAACGAATTAGATCTCCATCCTGAATTTTACCTAGAATCCCTCCATCGGCTGCCTCTGGCACCATATGAATCGCCGCAGGTACCTTGCCAGAGGCTCCAGACATGCGCCCATCTGTTACAAGTGCCACACTAAAACCACGATCCTGTAGAGATCCCAAGAATGGCGTCAATTTATGTAACTCTGGCATTCCCAGTGCTCTGGGCCCCTGATAACGCACCACCACCACGCAATCGCGATCCAGTGCTCCCGATTTAAATAAAGGCTCTAAATCTTCCTGACTATCAATAACAACAGCCGGTGCTTCTACAATTTGATTCTCTTCAGCAACAGCGGATACTTTTATAACGCCACGACCTAGATTACCCTCCAATAACCTCAACCCACCCTCTGGCGAGAAGGGCTTATCAACCGAAGTCAATACATCCATATCCAATGGCTTACTGGGGGACTGATTCCAATGTATATTTCCGTCCTCGGACAAAGAGGGCTCTTGCGTAAAATCAGAGAATTGTTTACCCCATACAGTATTTGCATCGCCATGCATAAAACCAGCGTCTAGCAACTGCCTAAACATACAACCGGTGCCACCTGCCGCATGAAAATGGTTGATATCAGCCTGCCCGTTGGGATAGACCTTAGCTAATAATGGCACCAGGGACGACAATTCAGATATATCATCCCAATTAATTAGTATCCCTGCTGCGCGCGCTATAGCGACCAGATGCATACTGTGATTAGTTGAGCCCCCAGATGCTAATAAGGCCACAACACTGTTGACCACGGCTCGCTCATCGACAACCTTGCCAACTGGGCGGTAATCACTGTCTAATCCAGTGATACGTGCTACTTGATAGGCAGCCTCGTAGGTCAGGCGATCACGCAGGGGATTATCTGGATTTACAAAAGAACTTCCTGGCAATTGCAACCCCATAGCCTCCAGTATCACTTGGTTACTGTTAGCAGTACCATAAAAAGTACAGGTTCCATGACTATGATAGGAGTCAGACTCAGCCTTAAGAAGCTCATCGCGGCCTATCTTGCCTTGAGCATATAACTGACGAATACGTTGTTTTTCCTTGTTTGGCAAACCCGACTCCATTGGGCCAGCAGGCACAAAGATTGCGGGCAGGTAGCCAAAACTTAAAACACCCATCAACAGACCAGGCACAATTTTATCGCAAATCCCCAAGGCTAAAACTCCATCAAACATTTGATGGGAAAGCGCAATAGCTGTGCACTGAGCAATAATGTCTCGGCTAAGAAGACTCAGCTCCATACCATCTTGCCCCTGAGTCACACCATCGCACATAGCAGGCACACCGCCGGCAACCTGAGCTGTGCAACCCATCTCACGCATAGCCTGTTTAATCTTTTCAGGATAAGCGGCATAGGGTTGATGAGCAGAGAGCATGTCGTTATAGGCAGTGACGATGGCAATATTGGCCGATGCCACCATCCTCAGGCTGTCCTTATCCTGTTGTGAGCAAGCAGCAAACCCGTGGGCGAGATTACCGCAACTCAATTTGCCTCGTTCAGGTCTGCGATTAGAGTCCTCCTCCAGACGACGCAAATAATCAGAGCGCAATGTGGCACTACGCTTTATAATCCGCTCAGTGATGATGGCTACTTGGTTATTGACTTGGCCCATGACAGCTCCAGTTAAGCTAAGAACTAATTGTAACAAAATTACATAAATTAACCAGTTATAAACGGATAAATCGGTTATTTTTGTAATTTTATTACATGATTTTTTTATCTACGTTTGTAACAATAGGTAACAACAAGATTTATCTTGCAGATTTTACGCCTTTGCTAACCGCTATTAAATAGGAAAATTCAGTATGGATTACCAACTATACTCTCCGACAACAACAACCGCTTGGAGAAAGTTAGAACGCCTTGCCTCTGACATTAAATCGGCGACACAAGATGTCACTATTCAATCCCTGTTTGATAATGATCAACGTCGCGCAAGTAAGTATCGTCTGCAAGTTGGCGAGTTACTATTGGATTTCTCAAAAAATTTAGTGACTGACGAGGTATGGCAACATCTGCTTCAACTAGCCGAACAGTCCCCACTGACTTCTCATAGGACATCTATGTTTGCCGGTGAGGCTATTAATCGCACGGAGGATCGAGCAGTACTGCACTCAGCGCTAAGAGCTCAATCTATGGATACCAATTCACCCGAGGCCACTCAACGAATTGCTCAGGTAAACCAGCAACTGAAAGCCGTAAAAGAAATTAGCGATCAAATCCGCAATGGTAGTTGGCTAGGTAGTACTGGCAAACCTATTACCGATGTTGTCAATATAGGTATTGGCGGTTCCGATTTGGGTCCCAAACTGGCTTGCAACGCTCTGCAGGAGTTCGCTCACAAAAGAATTACCCTGCATTTTATATCTAATGTGGATGGGGCTCAGATACTCAGCACATTAGCTAAGCTCAATGCAGAGACCACACTGGTCTCTATTGCCAGTAAAACCTTTACCACTCAGGAAACCATGCTCAATGCAAAAACAGCCATTAACTGGTTTAAGGATCAACTGGGATTAGACGATGCACAAAAGAGTACGCACTTTATTGGTCTGACCGCAAACCCATCAGCGGCCATCGCGTACGGGATTCCAGAGCAACAAATTCTTGAGTTCTGTGACTGGGTGGGTGGCAGGTATTCTTTATGGTCAAGCATCGGGCTATCAATTGCTATTAGTATTGGTTTTGAAAAGTTTGAACAAATACTCGAGGGCGCTAGAGAGATGGATCAACACTTCCTAACTGCCCCCATAGACCATAATATGCCAGTTATCTTGGCATTATTAGGCATTTGGTACAGCAATTTCATGGGACTGCAGACAACAGCGGTCATTCCTTACTGCGAGCGTCTTGCACTACTGCCATCTTATTTGCAACAACTAGATATGGAGAGCAATGGAAAATCAATTGATCTTAATGGACAGTTAGTCGATTACGATACTGGGCCTATTATTTGGGGGCAAACGGGCACCAATGGTCAACATGCCTTTTTTCAACTACTGCACCAAGGTACCAGATTAGTGCCCATTGATTTTATAGGCGCTATCAGAGATACGCTGAGCAACCCTGAACATCACCGAGTTCTTCTGGGTAATATGCTGGCTCAGGCATCAGCTCTAATGCAGGGGCAAGAGGCACCTGAGGGTGAACCGTTTCGTCACTATGCTGGCAATAAACCCTCGAATATGCTGTTAATGCATCAGTTGACACCGAAAAACTTTGGCGCCCTTGTAGCACTTTACGAGCATAAGGTTTTTGTTCAAGGAAGTATCTGGAACATTAACTCTTTTGATCAGTGGGGGGTGGAACTTGGAAAGAAAATGGCCAATGAATTGCTTGATAACACCTCTGAGACAGGCAATTTCGATGCATCGACTGAGGCTCTGTTTGCTTATATCAGTAAAGAATCATGATATTTAAACCCTGAGCTCTCTGGGCAGGGAGAAGCTGATATTTTCTGTGACACCGTCCAGTTCAAGGGGTGGCTGGGCACCAAGGTCAACTAACCTATCAACCACACCACGCACTAGTACCTCCGGTGCCGACGCCCCAGCTGTGATACCTATAGTTTCAGCACAGCGCAACCAATCTTCTTGGATATCCTCAGCACCATCGATTAAGAAGGCCTGACAGCCACAGCGTTCAGCCAATTCTTTCAGACGATTTGAGTTTGAACTGGTGACTGATCCAACCACTAGCACTACATCGGACTCGAGAGCCAACTGCTTGACCGCGTCTTGTCTGTTTTGAGTGGCATAACAAATATCATCCTTGCGCGGACCTATAATAGCGGGAAATTTGCGTCTCAAAGCAGCAATAACCAACGCAGTATCATCCATAGATAGGGTTGTCTGGGTGACATAAGCCAGTTTATCAGGGTCATCTACCAATAGAGATTCAACATCCTCCTCGCTCTCAACCAAGTAGATATGTCCACCCATAGAGGTGTCATATTGTCCCATCGTGCCCTCTACTTCAGGGTGTCCCGTATGGCCAATTAGAACGCACTCCCTACCCTCTGCGCTGTATTTAGTGACTTCTAAATGTACTTTGGTAACCAGGGGACAAGTGGCATCAAAGACTTTGAGATGCCTTGCTGCGGCCTGCCGTTGAACCTCTTGAGAAACGCCGTGAGCACTAAAAATAACCACCACATCATCGGGAATTTCATCAATCTCATCGACAAATACTGCACCGCGTGCGCGCAACTCATCGACTACAAATTTATTATGCACGACTTCGTGGCGAACGTAGATGGGAGATCCGAACTGATCTAGTGCCAGATTAACAATATCAATTGCTCGATCGACACCAGCACAAAAGCCTCTGGGATTGGCAAGCTTAATCTGCACTGAAATAACTCCCCAAGCTCAATGAACGGTACCTGTCGATAGATCAATAATATCGACACGAAAGACGATTTTATGGCCTGACAGGGGATGGTTAAAATCAACTGTTACCCTATCAGGCTCGACAGCAGTAACCACCCCGGGCAGCTCACCATCGCCATTCTGAAAAGAGAAAACAGCACCAGGCTGAATAGACTCCTGATCAAATTGATCACGGGCTATATGCTGAATATTTTCTGGATTGCGTTGACCAAACGCCTCTGCAGGAGCTATTACAAATTCTCTCTTATCCCCTGCCTTAAGACCCATTAAAACAGCCTCGAAACCGGGTAATAAGCTGCCATCACCCAAAGTAAAAGTAGCGGGCTTGGCTTGAAAGTTTGAGTCAATAATTTGACCACCTTCCAAGCCCAAGGAGAAATGCAATGTGACTTTTACACCTGTATCAATAGTTAGACTCATACCTAGCAAACACCCAATCTGTTTCTATTTAGTAACCACCCTGTCACGTTTATGGCGCAGAATGCCATCTATTACAATCAGTATAGCACCCAGTGTAATACCGCTATCCGCAACGTTAAAAGCGGGAAAGTGCCACCCAGACCAGTGAAAGTCCAAGAAATCTATTACATAACCCAGAGTCACGCGATCATAGAGGTTTCCCAGAGCTCCACCTAAAATAAATGCTAACGCATAGCCCTCTAATTGTTGCTGTGGGGACAGCCTTATAAGCCATACGATAATAATCAAACTCACTACAGTAGCGAAAACACTAAATCCCCAACGCTGCCAGCCGCCCTCATTATTTAAAAAACTAAAAGCAGCACCGTAATTATGCACGTGGACTAGATTAAAAAAGGCGGTGATGCTGTCTGATACACCGTAACTGTACTGCGCAACGATCCACTGTTTAGTCAGTTGATCAGCGAGGAGGACCACAAAGGCCAAACTTAGCCATATCAAGATTTGTGATCTATTTTTGATAAACTGATTATGCATAATAACGCTGCTCACCCTGGCCACTGATATTTTCGATACAACGACCACAGATATGGGGATGCTCAAAACTGGCACCCACATCGTCAATAAAGTGCCAACAGCGAACACATTTTTCAGCTTGAGCGCGTTTTACTGCAACTTTGATGCCTTCAATAGCGGTCTCTTTAGCCTCAGCACCAGCGTTCTCAAGAGAGGCTAATTCCGCCTTAGAAGTTATGGTGACAAAACGCAATTCTTGACCCAATTTTGCCAGTGAATCATAAATAGACTGATTGGCAAAAATTTGGATATCTGCCTCCAGTGACCCTTTGACAGTACCCTCAACACGCTGCTCCTCTATTACCTTATTAATTGCCTCCTTAGCTTGTAGGATCACCGCCCAGTCCTGCTTGGTAATGACCTCGTCCTCTGTAAGAGTTGGAAGTGAGTACCACTCAGCCGTGAACACAGACTGTTCACGATCACCGGGCATATAGTCCCAAATTTCATGGGCGGTAAAGCTCAGGATTGGTGAGATCCAGCGTACAAAAGCTTCAGCAATGTGGTACAGCGCTGTCTGTGCTGAGCGTCGTGGCAGACTGTTTTCACCACAGGTATAAATTCGGTCTTTAATAATATCCAAGTAAAATCCACCCATATCACGCACACAAAAATTATGTAACTTTTGGTATATCTGGTGGAATTGAAAGCTGTTGTAATCACGGATGATTTGCTCTTGCAGCTGCGCAGCACAGTCAATAGCCCAACGATCTAAGGCTAGCATATCCGCATGTTCAACCCTGTGTTGCTGAGGATCAAAACCGTCAATATTTGAAAGAAAATAACGCGCCGTATTGCGCATGCGCCGGTAGGATTCCCCTGCGCGTTTTAAAATCTCATCAGAGACCGTCATCTCAGCACTAAAGTCAGCGCTTGCCACCCACAGGCGCAGTACGTCTGCTCCCAATTCATTGATTACCTTTTGCGGCGAGATAACATTACCGATTGATTTCGACATCTTGCGTCCATTTTCATCAACCGTAAAACCATGAGTCAGTACAGCTTTGTAAGGTGCGCTACCGTGAATTGCAATGGCTGTTTTAAGTGATGATTGGAACCAGCCGCGGTGTTGATCTGAACCCTCTAAATAGAGATCGGCTGGATAGCGGAGTTCCTCTCTAGCCTCTATCACAGAGGAATGAGTCACTCCCGAATCAAACCAAACGTCCAGCGTGTCTGTGACTTTTTCGTAGCTCTCCGCATCGCCGCCCAATAATTCTGAGGAATCCACGTCATACCAAGCATCCATACCGCGCGCCTCAACAAGGCTGGCGACCTGTTCAATAATTTCCGTCGTTTTGGGATGAAGATCACCGGTTTGCCTGTGCACAAATAACGCAATAGGTACTCCCCAAGTTCGTTGACGAGAGACACACCAATCAGGACTTGCCTCCAGCATACCCTCAATGCGCGCCTGAC
>CAXEWB010000284.1:0-13387 GCA_963999835.1 uncultured Cellvibrionales bacterium
CAATAGCTGCCACATCCGGTAACTGCGTTCCTGGCAAGTGGTGATCTGTTATAACCACTTTGATACCCAATCGTTTGGCCAGTGCAGCCCCTTCTAAACTGGAGATGCCATTGTCTACTGTGATAATTAAATCAGGCTTCTGGGATCGCGATAATTCAACAATTTCTGGCGTCAATCCATAGCCATAATGAAATCGATTGGGTACTAGGAAGTCTACATGCTGATAACCCATAGCAGTGAGCGCCAAAACCATCAACGCTGAACTGGTTGCCCCATCAGCATCAAAATCACCGACAATCAAAATCCGCTGCTGTTGGTGCAGAGCAATAATTAAATGCTCAACCGCTGTACCTATACTCTTTAAATCATCGGGTACAGGCAATTGCGTTAGTTGCAAATTTAACTCAGCATCACAGCTTAGGCCACGGCTTTGATAGATTTTCTGCAGCAGAGGGTCGATCGATTCGGAAAAGCTAGCTTGACTTAGATCGAAAGGTCTAGAAGATATTTGCATGGGCTGGTTTAAAAACCGCTAGAGGAAACCAGACCCCTTACCGATATACCAACTGACACTTCCAAGTGCAGTCACAACAATCCAAAGCACAAACAATAACAGGAGTGGACGAAAAGGTTTTCGTTTGGAGGTGTTATAACCGGTGTTTAGATACTTTTCCACGCGCTCCATATCTTCCGCGGACAATTTGTTCTCTTTACCCATATCTGTTCTCATCATTAATTTGGCAGACTAACGTAGGATGCAACCTGTTTGGGGGACATATCTCCCAACCATGGCACAATCCCCAAGCATGATTCGGGGATTAGCCGCTTAAGTGTATCAATATTTTCATCCAAACAAGGCATATCTGGATATAAAATATTGCCCACCCATCCCGCCAGACGCAAACCGTCATCGCGTATTGCTTGAGCGGTAAGCAGCGCATGGTTAATACAACCCAGTGTTAGTCCTACGATTAATATCACATCTGAGTTTAGTTGTTTTGGAATATCTGCCAGAGTTTCACCGTTATTTAACGGCACACGCCAGCCCCCAGCACCCTCAATAAACAAAATATCGATAGGTAACAGCGTTAATCCACGGCAGAAACCACTGAGCCGTGAGGCTGATAATGTTTTGCCCTCCTGTGCAGCTGCTATATGGGGTGCGACGGCTAATTTTAGCGCTATAGGATTAACCTGCTGGTAGCTGAGAGAATAACTGGCAGCTGCTTGCAACAGAAGCGCATCGGTATTTTGCATACCGGATTCCGTTAGCTCGCAACCAGCAGCTACAGGCTTAATGGCAGCCGTGGACAATGCAGCTTGATTGGCTGTCTCTATCAGACCTGTCGCCACCACTGTTTTACCAACATCGGTGTCGGTGCCGGTTATAAAAAAAGTTCTTTTAGCCATTTACTTTACCGCAGCACCAAAAATAATATCCCAAGTGGCTGGGACAAGCCCCTGAGGCGTTCGATATTTTTCATATTCACTATGCAGTTGCTTAAACTGTGATTTTCCTGTGTAACGCGAAATACCTGTCTTTTTGACGTTGGCACCCACTGCCTGAATATTGCGCATCAAATCCTTTACCGATGGAAAATACTGCATTTTTTCAATACGCTCTAGGCTAACAGAGGTAAATCCACAGGACAGCAAACTGTCTTGCCATAGATCGATTGAAAAGAATTCATTAATTCGAGGCTCGCTGTCGATCTGCAACCATGCTGCTCTTAACTCATGCAATGTTCTCGGCCCGGGAACGGCGAAATAGAAACAACCAGCGGTTTTTAGCACGCGGAAAATTTCAGCGACGGTGTCTTGTAAACTATCACACCATTGCAGAGCAAAGTTAGAAAACACAAGTGAGTGCGAGTCATCGGAAAGCGAGAGACTCTCGACATCACAGCACAGCCAATTGAGTACCCTATCAGAAAACTGGCAACGTGAATAATCCAACATACCAAGTGCTAGGTCAATTCCCAGTACTGATGCATGGGGATATAAACCTTTAAGCTGAGCACAGTGGACACCTGTCCCACAACCTAGATCAATAATTGAATCTATAGTGTTTTGACTATGGATACGGCTAATCAGCTGCTGACCTGACCAATTTTGGACTTCAGCCTCCGCATCATAAGTCGCGGCAGCGGCACTAAAAGACTTAGCGAGTTGCCGCTTGTGGGAATTGGCACGTTGCAAACCGAAAAAGTCTTTGAGTTTATTCATCACTACTGACGAATCGCTAAGGTGGGGCAAATGTCCTGAGTTGGGGATGATAGCTTTAGAATGGGACGGCGGAAGGGCAGTAGCAGCCACAGCGGGAACCAATCGATCCTCGGCACCAAAGATTGCCAAACTAGGACATTTGATATGTTGAATATGCTCTCTGCCATCTAGTGTTGCCAATAGGTTGAGCAGCTCTGAAGCCCCCACAATATCTACCTTAGACTCTAAATTACGAAGTTCAGTCATCAATTGCCGCTGGTGCTGATCACCCTGAGCTTGCAAACTTTTAAAGCGCCTTAGGCAGGCATCAGGGTCTTGACGCCAAGTTTTACTAAAATGCTCAAAGTCCAATCCAGACATCGCCTGAGGGTATTGCTTATTGGCGACAAAACGAAGGTTTGAGCTCAGAGTGACTAGGCCGCGCACCTTTTGTGGATTTTGCGCCCCATAGGCGCGACATAGCATGCCACCCAAAGATAAACCCACTAGGTAACACGAGTTTGGTAGTCGCTGATCAAGCCAGTTTATCAAGCTCTGTTCGGAATACTCATCAAGGGGTACTGAGGCGCCAAAACCTGGAAGATCGAGCGTGTACACATCAGTATATTGACTGAGCTGATTCGGTAAATCTCGCCATATTTGACTGTCGGCACCCCAACCGTGAATCAGTACAACGGGATCTTGCAAAGGCTGAGTACCTTGATATGGAGAATACTTAGAATGACGGGGGTAAAACGTCAATCCACTGGGTACTATCTCATCAGGCAACTGAAGTAGACAAGGCATGCTGTTCATGTGAAGTCATCCAGTGCATTTAACAGCGCATCAATCTGTTCCTCTGTGTGACCGGCAGAGAGGGTTATGCGTAGTCTGGCTTGACCTACAGGCACTGTCGGTGGACGAATGGCTCCAACCATAAAACCCCTGTCACAAAGCTGCTTGCCCATCGCCATAACCTGCTGATTATCCCCGATTAAAATGGGCTGAATGGCCGTATCAGAATCCATCAACTTCAAACCGATTTGGCAGGCACCCGAGCGGAATTTGGTGATTAGTTTACTGAGTTTATCGCGCCTCCAATGTTCTGATTGCAGCAACTTTAAACTGGCACTACTGGCTACGGCTATGGCCGGCGGTAATGCAGTGGTATAGATATAACTGCGGGAAAATTGAATTAACGTCTCTATTAATGCTTCACTGCCAGCAACAAATGCACCGTAGGTACCAAAAGCTTTTCCCAATGTACCCATCAAAATGGGCACCTGCTCCATATCTAAATTTAGTTGCTCGACAAGACCGCCTCCATTGTTACCTAAAACACCAAAACCATGGGCATCATCTACCATTAACCAGGCCTGATGCTCAGCAGATGAGCGAGCTAAATCTGCAAGAGGCGCCCTATCACCATCCATACTAAAAACACCGTCGGTGACCAAAAGTTTCCTTGCCCCTTCAAATTTGCCGAGCTTTTCTTGCAAATCTTTTACGTCACAGTGTTTATAGCGTTTAAACTTTGCACCACATAAAAGCCCGCCATCTAAGAGAGAGGCATGATTTAAGTAGTCTTCCATTACCAAATCACTGCGTCCCAACAGGGCATTAATAACTCCCATATTGGCTGCATAGCCCGAGGAAAAGAGGATAGCTCTCGGACGACCAGTAAACTCGGCCAACTGCTCTTCCAACAACTGATGAGCCTCACTGTGACCACTGATAAGATGGGATGCTCCGCTGCCAACACCATAGCGATCAATGCCCTGCTTAAACGCCTTTGCACTATCGGGATGATTGGCTAGCCCTAAATAGTCATTGCTGCAAAAGTTGTGGAGAGTTTTACCCTTTACCTTTAACTGGGCACCACAGGCGGAACCAATACAGGCACGGTCACGGTAAAGTGACTGTTGAACGCGCTTTTCAAGATTAACTTGAAGCGCTGTATCCATCTGCTGACTCAATGCCTCAGCCTGCCGAATAGAACAGGTGCTGATTTTTTTGTTTGGCGATAGCTTGGTGTAACGCGTCCTCTTGATCGCTATTGCTTCGCTCGACCCCGGACTGTTCTGGCGTGATGCCAAGGCGTTGCAGTAGCTGCATATCTGTATTGGCCTGAGGGTTAGGTGTGGTCAACAATTTGTCGCAGTAGAAAATCGAATTGGCGCCGGCCATAAACGCCATGGCTTGCATTTGCTCATTCATTTCTTCTCGACCTGCGGACAACCTGACATAGGACTTGGGCATCATAATTCGCGCCACCGCAATGGTGCGAATAAACTCAAAAGGGTCTAAATCCTGCTCATTTTCCAGTGGCGTACCTGCCACTTTTACCAACATATTGATAGGCACAGATTCTGGATGCACAGGCAAGTTGGCCAATTCCATTAACAATCCCACCCGATCATCCTGCACCTCACCCATACCCACAATACCGCCCGCACAAACTTTCATGCCCGACTTGCGCACATTAGCTAAAGTATCCAAGCGATCCTGATAGGTTCGGGTGGTAATGATATCCCCGTAGTATTCTCGCGAGGTATCAAGATTGTGGTTGTAATAGTCAAGGCCGGCTTTAGATAGGCGCTGTGCCTGTTCTTCAGTCAGCATACCCAGAGTCATACAGGTCTCCATTCCCAGTCCTTTGACCTCTTCAATCATGGCCTCAATAGCAGGAATATCTCTATCATGAGGTGATCGCCATGCCGCACCCATACAGAAGCGACTGGAACCACTGGCCTTGGCCGATTTTGCTGCTTCGATAACTTGTTCAACTTGCATCAACTTCTCTTTTTCCAAGCCAGTGTCATAGCGGGCACTTTGCGGACAGTATTTGCAGTCCTCAGGGCAGGCACCCGTTTTGATTGAGAGTAACGTGCTCAACTGAATCTGATTTGGGTCAAAATTTGCGCGATGGATGGTCTGCGCCTGATAGAACAAATCATTAAATGGACGCTTAAAAAGCGCTGTTACTTGATCACGAGTCCAGTCACTGCGCGGTTCATGTGATAGATTTTCACTCATAGTAGCCATTCTCAATTAGGGTTCATTAAATGAAAACATAATATAATGGCGACTTTATCTGTCAACCTTAATTATTTACTTTGGTTAACTAATTTAAGAATTAATATATTGCACAAAGATCATGGCGTGTTTAAAGGTGAAATTACTTGAGATTGACGCGACATAAACTGTTAATTATTCATTGAAGCAATTGATTTGCTGAGAATATGGTCTACCTTAGATGGTGAGCATTGAAACTCTCACAAGGACTTTCCCATTGTAGCGATGGGGAGTCCTTCTCAATAAAACACCTATTAACTAGGAAATAAGAAGGGCAGTTTCTTGTGGCTGTTTCGATTACTCCCCATCACCATGTAAATGTAAATCGAAGAAACACAAATCTACAGTGCAACAGCGATATTACTAAAGAATAGATTAGGAAACTTACACTGCGTGTATAGTGAGACGATATACAAAATGTAAGAGACAAGACGCAGAAAAACGACAGGCAATCAAAAAACTGTGGCTCGCAACTGTTTCACTGCCCGCGTTTCAATCAATAATGACCATATTGTCCCGATGAATTAACTCTTCATCCTCGCGATAACCAAGAATACCCACAATTTCATCGGTTGCCTTGCCCAAGATAAGTTTAGTCTCCTCTGAGCTGTAATTTACCAGTCCCCGAGACACTTCAACACCTTGACTATCCAAACAACTTACTAGCTCACCGCGAGTGAATACCCCCTCAGTCCCAGTCACACCCACAGCCAATAGACTCCGCCCTTGCTGTCTGAGAACATTAATCGCCCCATCGTCCAACACTAGGGTTCCCTTAACCTGTAACTGTCCTGCCAACCACTGTTTGCGCGCGGCCAGAGGCGCCTGATCTGCAAGCAACAGCGTGCCATCAGGTTCCCCAGCGACAATGCGAAGCAATATATCTGGATTACGACCACCTGCAATTACCGTGTGACAGCCAGAACGCGCAGCCAGACGGGCGGCCTGAAGTTTGGTCAGCATTCCACCTCGTCCCAAAGAACCCCCACTATCACCTGCTATGACATCCAGAGAGGCATCTGAGGCCAAAGCTTGGCGGATTAAATTAGCCTTAGTATGGGTATCAGGATTAGCATCATACAGGCCATCTTTGTCAGTCAAAATCAGCAGAGCATCAGCGTCAATAAGATTGGCCACCAGAGCAGCTAAACGATCATTATCGCCAAATCGAATCTCATCTGTGACCACAGTGTCATTTTCATTCACCACAGGAACCACACCCAGGTCAATTAAACTTTGCATAACGCTACGCGCATTTAGATAGCGCTCACGATTAGCCATATCATCATGATCAAGTAAGATCTGTGCTGTTTGCCTGCCATAGCGCTTAAAACTAGTCTCATAGGCCTGTATTAATCCCATTTGACCTACAGCTGCGGCTGACTGCAACATATGGATACTCTGAGGACGCGACTTCAGGCCTAACCTCACCAGTCCTTCAGCAATAGCTCCCGAGGAGACAACAACCACTTGCTTATTCTGATCAAGTAAAGTGACGATCTGATCGACCCAGTCATCAATAGCTTTAGCGTCAATACCCGCCCCATTATTGGTCAGCAACGCGCTACCCACCTTGATTACAAGGCGCTTTGCATTTTCAATACCCTGTTTGTCCATCAGTCATTTCTCTTCAAATTATTGAATCATTAGTCTGTGTAAACCACTTCAACATCATAATCATCGTCATCAAAATCATCCTCTTGGTGTTGATCTTTTTGACGTGATGCACGTCTAGCACTGGCTAATTCCTCAATTCTCTGCCTTGCCTCTTGTTGCATTTTCTGCCGCCGCTTTTCATTGGCAATGGCAATGTCTGGACTAGCTTTTTCACTGTCACGAACAGCATCAATATAATCCATAATTGCTGCACAGAGAGCCTTAGTCCCATCCCCAGCCAAGCCTGATATTTTAAATACTGGGCCCTGCCAATTTAGTTGGTCTACTACTGACTGACAGCGTTTGTCTCTCTCTTCATGTGGCAGTAAGTCTAGCTTGTTCAACACTAACCAACGATCTCCTGCAAACATGGTCGGACTAAAGGTTTGCAGTTCATTTTCGATAATCTGCGCATTTTCATCGGCAGTGGCACCATCGTAGGGCATCATATCCACCAAATGTAACAACAATCGAGTACGTGTAAGGTGTTTTAAAAAACGAATCCCTAATCCCGCACCATTCGAAGCGCCTTCAATTAATCCCGGAATATCAGCAATCACAAAACTTTTGTCGGCACTTAAACCCACCACCCCCAAATTAGGTACTAACGTGGTAAAGGGATAATCAGCAACCTTCGGACGCGCTGCCGATACGGATCTAATAAATGTAGATTTGCCCGCATTGGGCAATCCCAACAGACCCACATCGGCGAGCACCTTAAGTTCCAATTTAAGCTCACGAGCCTCACCCTCTTTACCCAGAGAGGTCTGCCGCGGTGCGCGATTAGTACTGGACTTGTATCGGGTATTACCCAAGCCATGGTAGCCGCCCTGAGCTACTTTTAATGTCTGACCCAATTCAGTTAAATCACCTAATACATCACCGCTCCGCTCATCAATAACAGTGGTACCTATGGGCACTTTTAACGTTAAGTCATCACCACTGCGACCGGTACATTCACCACCACTGCCCTGTTGCCCATTTTCAGCTTTAAAGTTTCGCGTATAGCGAAAATCAATAAGTGTGTTTAAACCATCAACTGCCTCGAGGAAGACACTGCCACCATCACCACCATCACCACCATCAGGGCCACCTTTGGGAATATACTTCTCACGGCGGAAGCTAAGACAGCCATTGCCACCCTTGCCTGCCTGCACCTTAATTGTTGCTTCATCGACGAATTTCATGGCTATAGTTTACATTTACCCTATGCTGTCTGTCATTTCGCGGAAAATAGGCAGCCACAAAAAAAGCCCCGCTTGGGGGCTCTTTTTTAACAGCAGTGTTAATTATGCGGTCACTACTTGTGCATATTTGCGGTTTTTTGGGCCCTTTTGTATGAACTCAACCACGCCGTCTGTGGTCGCAAACAACGTGTGGTCCTTGCCGACACCTACATTGTCACCGGCATGCAACCTAGTGCCACGCTGTCGAACAATAATGCCACCAGCATTAATTTTTTGACCACCGAATACCTTTACGCCCAGTCTTTTACTCTCTGAGTCGCGTCCGTTTCTAGTACTACCGCCAGCTTTTTTGTGAGCCATTTATCTATCCTCTTAGATTTAACTAGCTTTGATGCCAGTAATTTTAACCTCTGTGTACCACTGTCTGTGACCCTGCTGCGTGCGCGAGTGCTTGCGGCGGCGAAACTTGATAATTTTAACCTTATCTCCACGGCCATGGGCCATGACTTCAGCAGTGACCTTGCCGCCCTTCACTGTAGGGGCACCAATTTTGACCTTGGCACCTTCGCCAACTATCAAAACTTCATCAAAATCTATGCTTTCACCGGTGGCTACATCCAGTTTCTCAAGACGCAGTGTCTCACCTTCTACCACTCGATGCTGTTTGCCACCACTTTTAATCACTGCGTACATCTTTAACTCCAATGCTTTCTAAGCTTGTTTTTAAACTGCTTGAACACCTGTTGTTACGAGCTTAATAAAAAAATAGTCTTAGGCCCACTACCCACCTAAAGGGCGACAATTCTAATGCAACGCTGTGCGCTTAGCAAGTTTTTATAAAGGCAAACATGGCATCCTACTGGCAACTTTTAAATGCATTTGTGAAAGGCACCCATTAGGATCTCTCTAGCCATATCAATGTGGCGTTGCGGCCAGTCACCTGATCGCGTCGGTAGGAAAAGAACTGTTCTGACTGTGAATAGGTGCAACTTGTTCCACCATAGATATTTTCAACGCCACAGCATCTCAACTCAGCTCTGGCTAGGTCATAAAGATCGGCCAGATAACGGCCATTGTCACAAGGCTTAAATGCTAACTTGATCAGTGTTCTGTGCTGACTATTTTGAGCACCAGAGAGAAATGCCTCCAGAACTTCTATACCCACCTCAAAAACCTTAGGACCAATTGCAGGACCAAGATAGGCAAGAACAGCTTCGTCTGTGGAGAAGCAGGCCAATGTTTTGCGCAGGATACCTGAACAGAGTCCTCGCCAACCAGCATGCGCAGCTGCTACTTTGGTGCCGCCTTGATTACATAAAAGTACTGGCAGACAATCTGCGGTGAGCACCACACAGGCCTCTCCAACCTGGTCAGTGTAGGAGGCATCAGCACTTATATCACTCCTGATCTCAGGGGCATAGATAACCCGCGTCCCATGAACTTGATGTAACCATGCAGGTTGGTTAGAAAGCCCTAGAGACGTAATAAGTTGTCGTCGATTAGCCAATACATCTGCTGGATTGTCTCCTACATGGTCGGCCAGATTAAACCCATCATAGGGCATCTGGCTAGCGCCTGGAAAACGCAATGTAACTACTGACTTTACGTTGTCTGGCGCAGGCCAATCGGGGAACAAAAAATTTGTTGTCTTACTATTCATCTTGCAAGAGTGTCAAAAGGTGTTGAAAATCATCGGGCAGAGGCGCTTGCCATTTCATCGGCTCTCCAGTAGCGGGATGAATAAGACCTAACTCAATAGCATGCAGGGCCTGACGATCAAAATCGCGCACAGACTCAGCTAAGTGAACTGGAGCCCCACGGTGAATTTTAAACCGACCAGCATATAACTTATCTCCCACTAGTGGGTAGCCCAAGTATGCCATATGAACTCGGATTTGATGAGTTCGACCGGTCTCAAGTTGCAACTTAATGTATGTATGACCAGGGTATCGCTCAATTACCGAGTAGTGAGTACGCGCTGGCTTACCTTCGCCCACAACCGCCATCTTGACACGCTGCCTCGGATGTCGACCAATTGGTCGATCGATGGTTGCACCGCCAGTTAACAACCCAGTCACTATGGCATGATAAACTCGTTGCACTGAACGCATTTGCAACTGCTCGACAAGGTGTGTGTGTGCCTGTAGCGTTTTGGCGATGACCATCAGGCCCGTGGTATCTTTGTCTAAGCGATGAACAATGCCTGCTCGGGGCACAGAGGCCAGCGCTGGGCAATGGTGGAGTAATCCGTTTAAAACAGTGCCCGTGTAATTTCCCGCCGCAGGATGAACAACCAAATCGGCTGCCTTATTGATCACAAGAATGTGATCGTCTTCATGGACAATATTCAACGGAATGTTCTCGGCCTCCCAATCGCCCTCTTCTGCAATCATTGCCGCTATTTGCAACTGTTCCCCACCCAGTAATTTTTGCTTGGGAACTGCTGGCCGGCTATCGACCTTTAACTGACCTGTTTTGATCCACTGTTGTAATCTAGACCTGGAAAACCCAGGAAATAAAGCTGCTGCTACTTGATCTAAGCGTTTGCCACGACAATCCTCAGGGACAGAAGCAGATCTTTGCACCTGTATTTGCATCGTTTTATCTTTGGGCTTAGACAAAGTATTTTGATCTCGCATAGCAAAGATTTTTTTGGCTGTTACTGTAAAAACTTAATCTATTGTTAATTAGCATTGTACTGCAAAGTGAACTTTTTATTGTAAGGGCACTCATAGACTTATCAGCAATTGGCTTGACCTCTGCTCTGTGTTTAAATACGCCACCAATCAAACCTTTTCAGACAACCCATGTGGGAATATTACATGAAAAACTTCGTCTCTATTCTTCTGATTTTAATCTTGTCCCAAACCTCAGCTTGCTCATGGATGGGTTTTGGAGATGACGAGACTACTGAAGATGATACCTCAGGTTATACAGAACGCGATTTTTACGAAAGGATTCAACGCAGTTTAAATGCAAAAAACTGGTCTGTAGCAATTAGTAATCTGCAACTTTTAGAATCTCAGTTCCCCTTTGGAAAATACGCTGAACAGGCTCAATTAGAACTTATTTATGCACAATACAAATCTGCCGACTACCAATCCAGTATTGCTGCTGCTGAGCGCTTTATTCGCCTGCATCCACAACATCCCAATGTGGATTATGCGTTCTACGTGAAAGGGCTGTGTGAGATCTCTCAAGATTCGAGTTTCTTTGCGAACTTTTTAGCAACAGACAACAGTAGAAGGGATATCGGCATGGCGCGTGATGCCTTTGCAACTTTGACAGAGTTGTTATCTAGATTCCCCAACAGTCCCTACGCGCCCGACGCACGCAAACGGTTGGTTAATCTACGTAATCAGCTGGCGCGCTCAGAAATCCATGTCGCCAACTACTACTTTGCTCGTGGTGCCCTAGTAGCGGCCGCTAACCGCGGGCAATATGTTGTAGAAAACTTTCAACAATCTCCTGCGGTTCCCGATGGTCTAGCAGTGATGGCTCAAGCGTATTACATGTTGGGAAAACAGGAACTTGCTGACAATGCAGTCAAAGTGCTCGCCGCCAACTATCCAGACTACCCATCTTTGGATGAGAGCGGTAACTTTGACTACAACAGAAGAATGCTTGCGCCAACCAATAGTCTCTTGAGTAAACTGACCTTTGGTTTCATTGCCCGAAATACACCACCAGGCTTTGACACTCGGAAAGTCTATGATCGGATGGTGCGGGAAGAAAGTTAAGTACCCACTTAACCAATCATTCAAGTCTCTTGACCCAAAAAACTTCTTTAAATTTTTGGCTTATATAGGTAATCCACACCCATGAATAAACAGGCTATTATCAATGAGATGCGGGTCATGCCACAAATTGACCCAGAGATGGAGGTTCAGCGTCGAGTTGCCTTTATACAAAAGCAACTCACTGAATCAGGTTGCAAAAGTTTAGTTTTAGGTATAAGCGGAGGCGTCGATTCATTTACCTGCGGCAGTTTGGCTCAACGTGCGGTAGAAGGTCTTAGACAGCAACATCAAAGTGACGAGTATAATTTTTTTTCGGTTCGCCTTCCCTATGGAAACCAAAAAGACGAGCAAGACGCGCAACTATCACTAAAAGCCATAAAACCTGATCACATATTAACAGTCAATATAAAATCCGGGACTGATGCGATTAGCCAAGAAGTCTGCTCAACCTTAGATCAAAGTAGCCGACTTCCCGATGCTAGTGCCATTGATTTTGCCAAAGGTAATGTCAAGGCAAGAACTCGTATGGTCAGTCAGTATCAAATCGCCGGCATGGTTAATGGTCTAGTATTGGGTACCGATCACTCTGCGGAAAATATCACCGGCTTCTATACAAAATTTGGCGATGGTGCCTGTGATTTAGCGCCTCTGTTTGGCTTGAGCAAGCGTCAGGTAAGAGCCCTGGCCGCATGCATGGGCGCACCCCAATCTATCGTGGAAAAAACACCTACTGCCGACCTAGAATGCCTTAGCCCACAAAAACAAGACGAGCATGTGTTGGGTTTAAGTTATGACGTGATTGATGACTTTTTGGAGGGCAAACCAGTATCAGAGGAAAGTGAAAAACGCTTACTGTCAATCTATCTGAAAACTCAGCACAAAAGGTTACCTATCGCAACGCTATACGATTGATGGCCAATGATTGACTGTACCACCAGGTTCCCCAGATCTGAAACTGTCCATCATCTCCAGTTTGGCCGCTACTACTCTGTAGGGCTTGGGCTTTTCGATCGGCGACTGAAACAATTCTCAGTCCCTGTCCTAGAGTCACTACAGAGCCTATTTGTGGATCAGTTACCTCAACTCTAAGCACCCAAAGAGACCGGTCCAGTGCCAGTGATTTATTCGCAGGGTCAATCGAGGCATCAGGCTTTTGACAACTCGCGCATATAAACTGAGCGATCCTACCAGCGCGAGGCGTCGTGACCGCAAAATCAGGTATAGCAATTTCAAACTCCCCCTCAGCATTGGTATAATGGGAGTAGTTTATAAAAAAATCCTTATTACCCATCACATAATTGGTTAGATTATCCGCCTCTCGATAAATGGCCTGAGCCTTTTTATGATTCCTCAGCACATGGCTCGTGATATTGACTGATGACACCACTGCTAGGGCCATGAGCTCCATAAGTAGCAACAAAATCAATGCTAGAACCAAAATAGAGCCCTGAGAATACCTAGATTTCAAGATCCAACTCCACAACCTTTGGGGTTAGATTATTTAGCCGCGTCATACTGGTAAAG
>CAXEWB010000285.1:0-3897 GCA_963999835.1 uncultured Cellvibrionales bacterium
ATTATGCACATAAAAGCACTAATATTGTGCAATTATGCAAGTTCTATATTTTCAATATCTATACAGCTAGCGCAGTAAGAGAGTGATATCTCTGGTGGCTCGACCATTTCGTTTGATACACCGGCTTTGGCATGAGAATTGCAAAACTCAATTAGTTAGTGCGGTTGGCTAAAGTACAGCACTCATAATTGAATACTAAGCTTGCACAGATTAATTGGAATACTGGCTACCAACATTAAATGTGAATTTATAAGATCTACAGTGGAGGAAATGATGTCCGAAAAGACCCTAAACCTAATTAAAGAAAGTGAAGCCCGGTGGGTTGATCTTCGTTTTACTGATACCAAAGGCAAAGAACAGCACGTATCTATCCCGAGTTCTGAAGTGGATGAAGAGTTTTTTGTCGACGGCAAGATGTTCGATGGATCATCGATAGCTGGTTGGAAAGGTATCAACGAATCGGACATGATTCTAATGCCTGACGACAGTACGTCGGTGCTAGATCCATTTACCGATGAGCCAACTGTAATATTGCGTTGTGGTATTGTTGAGCCCTCTACCATGCAGGGTTATGAGCGCGATCCGCGTTCAATTGCTCAACGTGCTGAAGAATACCTACAATCCACTGGATTGGGCGATACTGCATTCTTTGGACCCGAGCCCGAATTTTTCGTCTTCGATGATATTAAATGGGGTGCCGACATGAGTGGCGCTTTCTACAAGATTTCATCAGACGAAGCCGATTGGACATCATCCATGGATCTTCCTGACGGTAACATGGGTCACCGCCCAGGTGTTAAAGGTGGTTACTTCCCAGTACCGCCAGTTGATAGTCTGCATGACATCCGTGCTGCTATGTGTGGCGCCATGGAACAAATGGGACTCGGCGTTGAAGTACATCACCACGAAGTTGGTACTGGTGGTCAATGTGAGATTGGTATCCGCTTTAACACTTTGGTTAAGAAAGCTGACGAAGTTCAGATACTCAAGTACTGTGTTCACAATGTGGCTCACGCCTATGGCAAAACTGCAACCTTTATGCCCAAGCCCTTAGTGGGTGACAATGGCTCTGGTATGCACTGTCATCAGTCCTTCTGGAAAGATGGCGAAAACCAATTTGCCGGCGACGGCTACTCCGGTCTTAGTGAGACGGCACTTTACTACATTGGTGGTATTATCAAGCATGCAAAAGCAATCAATGCCTTTGCCAATGCCTCCACCAATTCATACAAGCGTTTGATCCCTGGCTTCGAGGCGCCAGTTATGTTGGCCTACTCAGCTCGTAACCGCTCTGCATCTATTCGTATTCCTTTTGTACCTAGCCCCAAGGGTAAGCGTATCGAAGTGCGATTTGGTGATCCCACAGCCAATCCTTACCTCATGTTCTCTGCCATGCTTATGGCGGGTATTGATGGCGTTAAGAACAAGATACACCCTGGTGATGCAGCAGACAAAGATCTCTATGATCTGCCTGCCGAGGAAGCAGCAGCTATCCCGCAGGTATGCGGTAGTTTGCGTGAAGCACTGGATTCTCTTGATGCAGATCGCGAATTCCTAACCGCAGGGGGTGTCTTCACCGATGACATGATTGATGCCTATATTGAGCTTAAGATGGAAGAAGTTTATCGCGTTGAGCACACCACACATCCTGTGGAATTTGATATGTACTATAGCGTGTAATATCAGCTGTAAGTTGCAGAGGTAACCACTAAACCCGCCATTCAAAGATGGCGGGTTTTTTTATGATGGCTAGAATCTGAGCCTAGAATTAAAGTAAGTAAGCCATAACGCTATTTGATCTTGCACCAAAACAGTGCATACTCTATTTTAGAGAGTCCCAGTCAATTTCCATAAACCCATAAACCCGTGAGATTGCAAGGAGAGTTACACCTTGAGGGAGTGGAAAAAAGTTGGCTTATAAATTGCAAGCCCTTTCCCTAAGGCACTTTAACGGAGCAAGCCTAACATTATGACCGCGAGCCAATTACATCGTTTTTTGCTAGATAACCTCAATACGGCAGTGTTATTGCTCGATGATAACTTATTGATTGAGTTTCTTAATCCAGCCTCAGAAGCACTGTTGAAAGTCAGCAGTGTACGCTTAAAGGGTGTGGCTGCGAATGATATTTTTCGTGGTCAAGGTAATGCAATACAAACCTTGCAGCAGTCATTGGAGTTGGGGCGTCCTCACATGCGTCGCCATGAATATATTGATGTGTACGGTGCTGAAACCGTGCAAGTGGATTACTCGGTCACGCCTATTGAGTTGGATTCACGCAAGTTGTTGCTTATGGAATTGCAGCCAGTGGACCGATTTTTAAAAATCAATCGAGAGGAGGCAATCCTATCTGCCCATGATACGTCGAGAAATCTAATTCGTGGATTAGCTCATGAAATCAAGAATCCTTTGGGCGGCATACGAGGTGCTGCCCAGTTACTTGATGAAGAGATTGTCGAAAAGGGCCTTCATGGTGAGACCAGAGAACTTTGTCAAATTATTACTACTGAAGCTGATAGATTAAGAAACTTAGTCGATCGACTGCTTGGGCCCAACCAACTGCCAAAAGTTGAAATGATCAGCGTACATGAGGTGACAGAACGAGTAGTTGCCCTGTTGCAGGCAGAACTTCAGGGGCAAATTTTTATTGATCGCGACTATGATCCTAGTATCCCTTCAATTGAAGGTGATATTGAACAGCTTATTCAGGCAGTGCTGAATATCGGTCGCAACGCTATGCAGGCGTTGCTCGATTCGCAACAGGCGTCACCGCAAATTACATTTAAGACGAGGGTACATCGCAGTTTTACTATCTCTGGCACCAAACACAAAATGATCTGTAAGTTGGATATTATCGACAATGGTCCAGGTATATCAGAGGCACTAAAAGAACAGATTTTCTTCCCGATGGTAAGTGGAACAGCTGAAGGATCAGGTTTGGGTCTTACAATTGCCCAGACGGCTATTAATGGGCATCAGGGAATTATTGAATGTGAGTCGAAACCGGGTGATACCTGCTTCACGATTTATTTGCCAATAAAGGCACAGAACAAAAAGGTTAACTGATAAAATGACTTCAGAAATTTGGATTGCAGAAGATGATCGTTCACTGCGCTGGGTAATGGAAAAGGCCATTAGTCGCGATGGCATCGATGTAAAAAGTTTTGAAACAGGCGAGCAGCTTTTGGCAGCCCTTAATCGGGGCAAACCAGAGATTATTATTTCAGACATCCGCATGCCTGGAATCGACGGCTTAACGCTGTTAAAACGTATTCATGCCGACCAACCAGACATTCCGATTATTATTACCACCGCTCATTCTGATCTGGACAGTGCAGTTGCCGCCTATCAGGGTGGCGCCTTTGAATATTTGCCAAAACCGTTTGACTTAAAGGAGTTGGTTGATGTTGCCCGGCGTGGGATTAATTTCTCCAAAGAACAAAAATCAACGGCGTTAGCTGCCCAGTCACCTCAAGTTGCCAGAGAAATTATTGGCGAGGCACCAGCCATGCAAGAGGTGTTTAGAGCCATTGGCAGACTCTCGAACTCTAATATCACTGTGCTAATCAATGGTGAGTCTGGCACTGGTAAGGAGCTGGTGGCTCAAGCTCTTCATAGACATAGTCCAAGACGCAACAATAAATTTATCGCACTCAATATGGCTGCCATCCCCCATGATCTCATTGAGTCAGAGCTTTTTGGTCATGAGAAAGGCGCGTTTACCGGCGCTTCTCAAAGACGTGAGGGACGCTTTGAGCAGGCCAATGGCGGTACATTATTTCTCGATGAGATAGGAGATATGCCCGCTGAGGCCCAAACTAGGTTGTTGCGCGTACTGGCAGATGGTGAATTCTATCCAGTGGGTGGGCATAGATCAGTCAAAGTAGACGTTAGAATTA
>CAXEWB010000286.1:0-2260 GCA_963999835.1 uncultured Cellvibrionales bacterium
TGCAGGTTATTGGGGTTCCATTCTAACTGCTGATAGTCATAGGTGACAGCCGTTTCATAGATGTTTTCAAAATGTTGCCACTGTCCTCCGTTTTGAACATACACCGGATAGTACTCGGCATAATCAGTGGTATTCCAATTGAGCTTGAATGCAGTTCTTTCCAGTTCAGCGGACAGGCTGGGGTTGCCTGGTATCGGAACTAGTTGCGGGATAATGGGTTCAGGTGAAGGCTCAGGGGGTGGAGAACTCATTGCAGTAGCGGGTGTTGAATGGACCAAAACCCAAGATAAGCAGATAATAAGTCTTACATAAGCTGTATATTTTTTCATTTTGTCAGTCTCTCCCTGTACCAGACATTTCTTATTCACCCATGTGTGCACGTTGACCGTGATGAGGGTGCCGCAAAATGGAGTTACGTTGAGCTGACTTTGTCGTTGCTAAAGCTGGAATCGCAAATTAGACAGAATATTTGTAATAAAAAGTACAATCCATCCATGGGTAGGATGTCTGTAAGTTTCTTACTCCTTTCTCACTCCAGTATTACATGCTTATTGAGATTGGCACATTCTGAGCAAGTAATCATTGATCCAGTTCACACTTTTGGAATTTTTTTGCTTGATTAGTAGTGCTTAACCAAATAATCAAGTTTATGGGTCTTTAGGAGATTGTTTAAGGCCTTTGTGTGGCAATCCTAAGTTCTATATTCTCAGGGTGAAAACCCAACTGAATAGCACCTGTTGAAACCTCCCAATCACCTGATTGAGGGGTGGCTGAACCAGTCTGCGATAGCCGCGCAATGGCTTTAAATTCCTTTGCACCTGAGAGGTTGTGCCCCACCATCACTGCATCGGCATCGCTAAGGCTTATCTGTATGGGCAAGTCCCCTGCCCTAAGTTTACGCGCTGCCAGGGGAATGGGTGGCCCGGCATTGGCAACCAGAGCTACGAAGACCGTTTGTTGCGGATCAAAATTGATGCTGGGGTCAATGCTGACTAGCAATTGTAAGCTTTGAGATATAGCGCTTGTCGTCGAATTCTCGGAATTAACAGTCTTTTCGGTTCTAAGTTGGGATTGCAGCTGAGAGGCCTGCAGGTTGTCTTTGGCGTGCCGAATGCCCGTCTCTAGGGTGGAGGCAGTCGATGAGCCTCTTTCAACCTGTTGCAGAGCGCCCTGCCAGTAGGTAATCGCCAATTGCCATTGCTTATCTTCAAAGGCTTGAATACCTTTTAAACCTAACACTGTTGAATTGGATGAATCAACAGCAAAGGCCTTATCCAAGGCTTGTATCACCGACTGTGTAAACTGGCTATTGGCTAGAATAAACTGGGTTTCTGCGTATTGTGCCAATAAATAGCCGTCATTGGGCATAAACTCGAGCGCTCGAAAGTAATAGTTGTTTGCAGCCTGTATATCGCCTCTAGCGGTTGCCTGTTGAGCCAATATAACCCAGTAGTAGGTATTTTCTGGGCGCTCTTTTACGCGCGCTGTAACCTGTTCTGCCAACTGTTGGTGTAACTCCCTGTAGAACTGTTGTGCTGCTTCTGCATCATCCGCATTTTCCGCAGCTGTACCATTATTAGGTTGAGGGGTCCTGTTCAGTTCAGAGGCCTTAGTGAACTGTAATTTTAGTAAGTCGGCTATTTGCTGATCAGCGGCAGCACCTAATTTGCTGTATGCAACAAACGTCACAAGAGGGACACTCAGTAGTAAAACAGGCAGTAACCATACCCCTTTTTTCATAGGCTGTTTTGTCGTTTTATACCCTTCAATTTGTTCTGTATTAGCTAGCAACAGCTGTTGCGCCTCAGCTAACAATTCCTCATATTGGGCTTGATCTATGTCCCCTGCTTTTAGTTGGTTATTGAGCAGCATTTCAGTATCTCGAAACACAGCCACATTTGCTGCCAATAAATGACCATGATCAGCAGCGGTGTTTTTCTTGTCGATAAACGGATAGATAATAAAGGCCAAAGCCAGTATCAGCAGGATTAGGGAGAAAATCCATAGGGTCATGACTTATTATCTCCACTGCTTTGACCGTCTTTGCCAGTTATGTCGTCAGCTGCCTTTAACAGCTTAGATAATCGTCGCTGCTGATCCTGATTTAGTTGACTCTGTGATGGTTGTGTAACGCCGTTATCAGCCGTGCGTCGCAGATAAACGTGGCGGTAGAGTATTAACAGGGTAATCAGCAGTAAGACAGCAGGTGACGCCCATAGAAACCACGTTTTCTGGTTAACACTGGGGCGGTAGAGAACAA
>CAXEWB010000287.1:0-2430 GCA_963999835.1 uncultured Cellvibrionales bacterium
ACTAAGATCCCAGATATCACGACTTATCTGTAGAACCCGAGCAAAATCTGCAGAAATTTGCATCTGCTGCCCCACTGCCATGCGGTTAAAGCGACTTAGCTCTGAGTCGGGCTTGTACGTTGACATAGAGTTATCGACAACCGAAAGTAGATCATCGATTTGCTGATACAGATCATCAGGGACAGGTTGGTCGGCCACTACCTTGATATTATAGGTAGTGCCCATCTTCGTACCTGAAAGCTCAAGAACTTCAGGCTTTGTACTACAACCTATTAAAAAGACTGAAGCGATAGTAGCTACCGCAACAATGGCGCACTTATTGAGTTTGGGAATTCTCCCCAATCTAACCGCCAAAGTCATCGAGGAAGATATTTTCTGGCTCAACACCCAGATCTTCGAGCATTTTAATTACTGCAACATTCATCATGGGTGGACCACACATGTAGTATTCGCAGTCCTCTGGGGCCTCATGAGACTTGAGATATTCCTCAAAGAGGACATTGTGGATAAAACCCGTTAATCCATCCCAGTTATCTTCGGGCTGAGGATCAGATAGTGCCAGATGCCAGTCAAAATTATCATTTTCCTCAGCAAGGCGATCGTACTCGTCATTATAAAAGCACTCGCGCAGTGACCGCGCACCGTACCAAAAGCTTATCTTGCGATCAGAATTAATTCGCTTTAATTGGTCGAAGATATGAGATCTCATGGGTGCCATACCTGCTCCACCACCGATAAATACCATTTCAGCCTCTGTTTCTTTGGCAAAGAACTCGCCAAATGGCCCATAAACAGAGATTTTGTCACCAGGCTTGAGATTGAATACATAAGATGACATTTGTCCCGGGGGAATATCTGTACTACCTGGCGGGGGCGTAGCGATACGAATATTAAATTTAACAATACCCTTTTCTTCAGGGTAGTTTGCCATTGAATAAGCCCTGATAAGTGGTTCCTTTACCACTGACTGGTGATCAAAGAACCCAAATCGCTCCCAATCGCCTCGGTACTCACTTTCAATATCAAAATCAGAATAGTTTACCGTGTGAGCTGGGCACTCCAATTGAACATAACCACCCGCTCTAAAATCGACATTTTCTCCCTCGGGAAGTTTTAGAGTAAGCTCCTTGATAAAGGTGGCAACATTAGCGTTAGATTCCACTGTACACTCCCAGCGCTTAACACCAAATACCTCTTCAGGAACCTCAACCTTCATATCCTGTTTGACGGGAGTCTGACAAGAGAGTCGCCAGCCGTCAGTAGCCTCTCTGCGGGTAAAGTGCCCCTCCTCTGTAGGAGACATGGAGCCACCACCATCTGAGACTACACATTTACATTGCGCGCAACTACCGCCACCACCACAGGCTGAGGGCAAGAAAAGACCGGCATTTGATAGAGTTTGTAGTAACTTATCACCCGCTGGAACAGTGATGGTTTTTTCACCATTGATTTCAATATTGACATCACCGGCAGCTACCAATCTGCTTCGAGCAGCAATAATAAAAGCGACTAAAGCTAAAATTACCACGGTAAACATGGCCACGCCTAAAATAATTTCAATTGTCATTCTGCTTAATTACTCCGTTGTCAAAGGTCGATGCCACCAAAGGACATGAAACCTAAGGAAATTAGACCTACGGTAATAAATACGATGCCAAGCCCCTGTAGGCCTTCTGGAATATCACTGTATTTAAGTTTTTCTCTAATCCCAGCCAAAACGGCAATAGCCAAAGCCCAAGAAGTGCCAGAACCAAACCCATAAACCACACTCTCGGTAAATCCATAACCCCGTTGAGCCATTAACAATGACCCACCCAGAATGGCACAGTTAACCGTTATCAGTGGCAAGAACACCCCTAATGCGTTGTAGAGCGCGGGTACGTATTTATCTAGCACCATCTCCATAATTTGCACCATGGAGGCAATAACACCAATAAAACACAGGTAAACCAAAAAGCTGAGATCAACCTCGGGCAAGCCGGCCCACTTGAGCGCGCCGTCTGCAAGAAGGTAGTTCAAAAGCAAGTTATTAACAGGTACGGTAATGGTTTGTACAACAATTACTGCTATACCCAGACCTATAGCTGCATCTATCTTTTTAGACAGTGCAATAAAGGTACACATGCCCAAAAACATACTGAGGGCGATGTTATCAATAAAGATAGATCGGACAAGTAAACTGAGATAATACTCCATTAGGACACCTCAGCCTTACGGCTATTAGCAGTAATTTTAAAGCTGGGCTTTTCGACTTGATCGGTTTTCCATACCCGTAAAGCCCAAATAAGCAGACCAATCAGGAAGAATGCACTGGGTGCCATCAACATCATGCCATTTGCAACATACCAGCCTCCTTCGGTGCTCAGGGGGAGTACTTGATAGTCCCACAGCCTGCCAGCGCCAAATAACTCACGAAAGAATGCCACTATC
>CAXEWB010000288.1:0-6576 GCA_963999835.1 uncultured Cellvibrionales bacterium
AGGGGCTAGCCAAATCGGTTTTGCTGATAAGAATGACGTCGGCGAATTCGACTTGATCTACTAAAAGATCAGCAACACTGCGCTCGTCTTCTTCACCCAGTGATTCAGCGGTATCCTGCAGATATTTTGCCTCGTTATAATCCTTTAGAAAATTAACCGCATCGACCACAGTCACCATGGTGTCCAAATTGGCAACATCAGATAGCGAAACACCCTCCTCATCGGCGAAGGTAAACGTTTCTGCGACAGGCAAAGGTTCTGAAATTCCTGTTGATTCAATCACTAAGTAATCAAAGCGTCCCTCTTTAGCAAGCTTAGTAACCTCCTCTAGGAGGTCTTCTCGCAATGTGCAACAAATACAACCATTACTCATCTCAACCAGTTTTTCTTCACTGCGGTTGAGAGAAACATCACTCTGTACTATGGCCGCATCAATATTAATTTCACTCATATCATTAACAATAACTGCTACCTTTCTGCCTTGGCGGTTATTGAGAATATGGCTGAGAACGGTTGTTTTGCCGGCACCAAGAAAGCCCGACAATACAGTGACTGGTAATTGATTCATGATGAATATATCCCGTCAATAAAAATTCAAGAAAAACGGTGTTATGATACATCATATCATTTTCTTATGGCAATTAATGTTGCTTAGCTGGAGAAATTAACCACTTGCTAGATTCTTTCAGGCTCAGTTCATGACCCGCCTAACGCATAATACAGTTAAGCAGCTGGGGCTCTAACGAATCATCTATGCCATTGGCAATAATTTCAATACGACTTTCCAAACAATCATCCAATTCAATCTCAGTCATGGCATCAGAGACAGCGTTATAACCAAATACGCCGGCATCTGTGATAAAAACAGCCTTTACACGCTCTGCTTGTATACCAGTTAACAGCAAATAAAGTTTGTCTCGACTAAAGACTTTCTCAGCAGAAAATCGCCATCCAATACTTGTAAATCCTTGACCCTCATTGACTGCCTTAATAAAACCACACTCCGGCATAGGCAAGTCCACGTCCAAGGATCTCAGGTTGGATTTATTAGCATGGCGATCAGACGGTGATACGGTGTGTTCTGTTGCACCCTTCAATGCTGCAATGGGAAATTGACCCTGTTCAGTAAACAGTACGCTGTCTTCAGATACCCCCTGTTGACTAACATAGGCCAACAATCTCTCCTTGTCACCTTCGCCGTATAAATCCACTTTATTGGCAACAATACTGTCTGCAATCGCTATTTGTTGGTTATAGGTATCATGCTCGGTATAGCGTGGGTCAATCAGTTTCCTGGCATCAACTAAAGTGAGTGTTTTTTGAATCGACAGCACATCTCTGTAATGCTCTGTAGTAAGCAATTCCAAAACTTCCTTTGGATGCCCCAGACCTGTAGGTTCAATCAGTAAACGGTCGGGATTAGCCCTGCGCAACAGTTGACTCAGGGCAATTTCCATAGGTAATCCCGAGGTGCAACACATGCAACCGCCAGGTACTTCACGGATAAAAATGCCCTCTTCCTCATGATGTAGGCCTTCAAATAGACTGCCATCAATACCAATCTCACCGAATTCGTTAACCAATACGGCCCAGCGTTCATGAGGTGATTTTTGACTGAGTAGATGCAGGATAGCCGATGTCTTACCCACCCCTAGGAACCCTGTAATAATATTGGTAGGTACTGCACGAATCTGGCGCTTGGGAGTATTCATTAGCTTTTGGTTAACTGATAGCTCGTTCTGGGACTGACAACAAGACGGTGCAATCTCTATGGAGACTGACCGCGACATTTTTTAAATTTTCCGCCCTACCATAGGGATAGGGATCATTTCGACCAATCTTGGGCTCCCTACGCGTAATCGGACGCTGAAGTGAACAACAGTTAGCATTACTATAGCAAGAGCTACTGTCTTTAGACTTTTCAGTGCCAACAGATTTTATCAATTCAATCATATTAAATTACATTCATATTAGCCAAAATAAGGCCGTTCTATATCATCAAATATACAATTTAGGCCTTTTTCTTCTCATGGAGAGAAGAGACGCAGTCACTGTAATTTTGTTTGCGACAAAGACGGTAATTAAGCCAGTGTCCAATCACGATCAAACTGGAACCCAAGACCGTTAACAACTTTTCGCCAGTCTCACCAATTCGTTCTTCCAATATCAGCGCAGAAAAGAGCATCGCTAAACCTAGGGAACAGAGAACAAACAGTTGGTAGCGATTATGTTGTTTACAACCCAGAGTTATGGCGAAGAGACTGGTTGGGATTACAGCAAAGACTAACCAAAAATGAAATGCTTCATTATCCAATTGCAACGCCGTCAGACTGGGCAGTAAAACAAGCAACGCTGGCGTGGCCAAGCAATGCATTGTACAAGCTAGGGAAAGGCCAATGGCCAGTCTATCTGTTACCGTTTGTACTGTCTTCATTCAGACGATTCCTATTTTGCCAAGTCGCAACAGAGCGACTATGGACACGGCAAGGTATATATACGAGTGTGGGCTATTACAGACCAGTGTTTTTACCTGCGCTTGATCGGCCGGTCACCAAACCGGCGCAGGATTATCACATTAAAGCTATTTCTATGCAAAATTCTAATTGATATTATTCGCACCAGTGAATAACTTTAACCGAAAGGATTATGCTTGCCCAGAGGGAATAGTTATAAGCACAAACGACTGTAGTAGATGAAATTATGGCAAGGGCAGAAGCGTTTTCTAAGGCAATAGCAAAGGGTGATTGGTCTTTTCTGGGACTTACTGATGATGACGAGTCAGAGGCTTGGTAGTCATTTAATGACTTGACCGCTTAACTAGAGGCTTTTTATTTTTAGATGGCTAACACAATCTAAATGAGATCAAGTTGAATCTATTCTCGCTCCATGGACGAGTTACCACGCCTGATACAGACTCCATAATTCGTCTTCGGTTCTCTCTGACATAAAGCCTTTAACTTAGATTCCCGCTGACCAGATTATATCAATTACCCCTCCTTGGCAGGAACCTCAAGGGGGCCAAGAGAGTCCAGATAATCTGACTGATTGATGAGGCACTTGTTAGGCCCGCCAATAATCTGATCGCGATAACTTTTAAGTGGTTGGCCGAGACCTAAAAGGCCTCGTTGACGAGTCCGTCGAACACGCTCCAGATCCACCTCAAACAAAACAATCTCCTCCCCGGCAAGGGCCTCATGGATTACATCTCCCTCTGGACCTACGACTATTGACTGACCGACACCAAGAGCGCCGGCACCATTAATATCAACCATGTAACACTGTTGTTGAGCCGCTGTTGCGCGAACCATCGCTTTTTCTATACTGCGATCACAGGTGTCTGTGAGCGTGGGGTGTAAAATAACTTCGACACCTTGGCTTACCATGGCTCTACTTAACTCGGGAAACCACATGTCATAACAGATATAAAGGCCGAAGCGACCCACATCAGGTATATCAAAAAAGCAGATATCAGATCCCGCTTCGACACCTTTTTCGTAGGGTAAAAATGGACAGATTTTTTGAAAGCGCTTAACTACTTCGCCTGCTGGATTTATAACTGGCGCGGTATTGAAGACAAGATCACCCTGGCGTTCATAGATTGACCCTGGCACCAACCAGATGCCCAGTTCAACTGCTAGTTCACAGAGCTCGGTTTCTATTTCATTGAGCATAGGGGCCGCATAATTTACACCTGCGCCACAGATTGATAACTCGCTACCCATAATCATTTGGGTGAACGGGAATCGCCTTGTAGTAGCGCGCGCTTTGTTGCGAAACAGATCGAAATTATGGCGGTCCTGATGGTTTATCTGCAATCCAGCGATGGTGAACTGTCTCATGCTATTTCTCCTTTTTTAATATCTGGGATAAGTGATTCACTTCGTTTTGCTGGCCAAAATGCTATCACTGCGCAGATAATCAGACCCAATGTAGCCAAGTTAATAATCATTTTAAAATTATCGCTGTCTACAACCATTGCAGCGATAAGCGGCCCACTGGCAAGTCCCATCTTGGAAATAAAGCCAGCGAAAATAACAACCTGCCCACGGCTATCGAAGGTGGCACAGAGCCCTAACAAGAAGGATACGGTAAATGCCCATGTGACACCGGTGATGGCATTGGCCAAAAAGTACGCGGCGGGCAACTCAGACCAGTGAAACAAAAACGTAAAGCCAGCGGCGATCAATGAACCGAGTAAGATCGGTAACACGCGACCAAATTTTGTGCCAATGACATAAACCAACAGTGCTCCACCTATAGAAATGATGTTGGCCAAGGTTAAAAGATTACTGATATAAGCGATGCTGTAGCCGCTGTGTTTGCCTAGCTCAATCGCATAGTCGGCAATGCCCATATTCGATGATTGAAACAAAAACAATGCTATTAAGGCCAGCGCCGCAGGTAGCAGCAGTTTTTGCATCGAGTTAGTTGCTGCTAGGGTCGCTTTTTTTGCCTGTCGCGGATTATCAGGCCGTTCGAAATGAGGAATAAACGGAACCATCAACAGGGTTACTGTACTGAAGATAATCAAGGCGCCGAAGGCCGCGCCCGGGCCAAAAGTGCCGACTAATTTTGGTACCGTAAAAATACCAATACTGCCAAAAGTATATTGAACGGCAACTAACATACCGAATACTCTGTCGGGGTCTGCGGTACGGGCAATAATGGAAAACCCTAGACCAACCAAAAATCCACCAACAGTACCGTGGAAAAATCTCACCACAATTAATGTAGTTGGATCGGTGAGTGAAAAAGCCAAAATATCGACACTAATTAATGTCAGTAAAAGGGCATAGGCAGACTGCCGCCAAGGAATATATTTGATAATAAAGGTCGCGAGTAATGCGCCAAATGCTGCACCGTATTTGTTTGCACTCGTAATATAGCCTGCAGATTCCCTGCTGATGCCGAGACCATCCACAAAAGCGGAGAGGAACGCACCCCCCAAATTGACATAAAATAGTCCTGCGGTGGCTAAAAAAGCTAAAAAAATTGCAACCACGACGCCCTCATTTGAGACTTTGGGGAATCGTCTTGGCACTACCTGATTAACATCTTCTGTGGTCATCATAAATCCTTAACAGATCGGCTTGCTGGTATGCAGATGCAGGATTACATCTGAGAATCGGAATACTCCGTCGTCACTAAAGTAGTAATAGACATTGCCATCGGGGAGTAGGACCACACTAATCCCGCCATAACCGGACATAAAGGGTAGCCAGTGACTGTTAGCACAGCCCAATGTCGGGCCAGCATTCCAAGCCCAAAATCCATTGTGAAATTTCAAGTCTGCAGCACCTGCCCTGCTACCCCGATCCATTGCATCTCTTTGCATCGCTTTGTCGAGCATTGATTTATCCAAACGATCGGTCAATATCGGATCATTTGCTGATAAGGCGCTGGCAAGTTTAGCTATATCGCTTCGCAGTAGCGTGAGACCCCAACCGGTAAAGGGTTGGCCCTGTTCTCGGTGGGGCACATCCATAAGGGGTGATAAACCTAAGTCACGCCATAGGGGGACCAACAGATCAGTATAAAAGTCTCTTTCGTTACCCTGCTGTTGCCTCCAGAAATTCTGCATAGCAACGCCCAGCAGCCAATATTCAGTGGTGTGATACACCCACTGTTCACCGGGCTTATCCTTTACTCGATAACGGTTACAAACATGTCTGGTTTTGTCGCCAACCGAGGTCTCCCTAAGAAAGGGAAAAAAGTGTTTGTCTTCGTCGCGGTGTGGGCTTTTACTAGCGTATCGTCCGCTGGTATTGTTCAAAAGATGCTGCAATGAAATGTCACCCCAAGCATGGCATTCTGGGACCAAATCTTTAACCAGTAAATTCTGTGCGCCGGGATAAAGGGCTTCGAGGCGCATCAATCCAATGCCGCCGACAATAGACTTTGCCAGAGAATAGCTGGGCAGGGCCATATGACTGCAGTCAGTTAATCTTGTAGCGCGCGTCTCACAATCACTGACGTAATGGGTTCCGTCAATGACTGCGCCATAGACTGACATGGAGGCTTTTTTTATATACCTAGTCTGGGCAAAGACGTGTGAATCAAGGTCGGCGTAGTCGGCGCCAATCCCTAGAATTGATTTCTCCGGCAAGCGAGCCTTTATCTCTTGGTCATAGGCGGCAATTATTTGAAGACCTGATTCTGTGCCTAGGTTAGTTATTTTGGTCTCTACAAAACCCTGAGCATTAAACTTTAGGTACTGGCAGGTTTCCGTTGCTACTTGATAGCCAGCCTGATTATTCTCGATAATGATCGTGCCCTGATGCGTACAGTTAGCCCCTTTCTCAACTATAGAAATAGGTAATATGATGCTCACTTTGTTATCGCGCAGATACCAGTTTCCCGGTTCGACCAGCATATCCCAGTATTTATTATCTGTTACAAAAAGGCCTCTCTCAACGGGAATTGCTTTGCCATCGCCAGCTAAAACGAGATCAATTTGTGTAGCGGGTAAAGCGCCTAATTGATTGCCTGTTGATCTGGTGTAGTTAAATGTATCGCGCAATACCTGAAACTGTTTAACCACTGTGTTTTCGATTGCTACCCGAATAACGGTATCTG
>CAXEWB010000289.1:0-6154 GCA_963999835.1 uncultured Cellvibrionales bacterium
GTTAAGAAAGAACTCAAAGCCAGCGCCGAAGAATATGGTGATGAGCGCAGGTCAGTACTGAGAGAGCGTTCTGAAGCACAGGCATTTAGTGAAAAAGATTTGCTGACGGCAGAACCCATTACTGCAGTGCTGTCAGATAAGGGTTGGCTTCGCGCCGCCAAAGGCCATGATATTGATCCCACAACGCTGAATTACAAATCGGGAGACAAGTTTCTGTCCGCTGCCTGTGGGCGCAGTAATCAGAATGTGTTTCTGCAGGACACCAGTGGTCGTTTCTATGCACTACCCGCTCATACCCTGCCCTCTGCCAGAGGCCAAGGTGAGCCTGCCACAGGTCGTCTAAACCCGCCATCGGGTTCACTATTCACCGATGTCGTGATGGGCAGTGATGATCAGAAAATTTTACTGGGCACCGATGCGGGTTATGGTTTTGTCGCTACCATTGGTGATTTATTTACCAAAAATAAAGCTGGCAAGGCCGTGGTTTCCATTCCCAAAGGGGGACGAATTTTAAGCCCAAAACCAGTAGCTGACAGTAACGCTTTGATTGCTGCGGTTAGTAACGAGGGACGCATGCTGGTATTCCCACTGAGTGAGTTGCCCGAGTTATCTCGGGGTAAGGGTAATAAAATAATCAATATACCCAGTTCTCGGCTTCAGGCGCGTGAGGAGTTTGTGGTGGACTATGCGGTAATCGCCGAGGGGGAATCACTGGTGGTTCATTCTGGCAAACGATTTCTATCCATTAAAGCCAATGATCTAGAACATTATCGCGGTGAACGTGGGCGCCGAGGTCAGAAGTTGCCGCGGGGATTTCAAAAGATCGACCGCCTTGAGTCTAAATAAATCTTTGCTCTAAACCCTGGCTCTAGAGCGAGCGGGCGCGGCTCAACCAGTTTTTTGGATTGACGGTTTGGCCATCTTTGCGAATTTCAAAGTAAACGGCGGTTTCTGTTAGGCCACCCGTGTTTCCTGCTCTAGAGATCGTCTCGCCCCTTTGTACCCAATCGCCGGTATCGCGAATCAACTCCTGATTATGCGCATAGAGAGACATATAACCATCGCTGTGATCGATAATTATCAGCAAACCAAATCCTCGAAGGTAATTGGAAAACACCACGCGCCCTTGATGGATGGCTTTCACAGAACTGCCAATGGTTGCTTTAATAAGCCAGCCCTGCCAACGCATATCTCTAGTTCGTTGATTCCCATATTTCTCTAGTAATGATCCTTTCAACGGCCAGAGCATTTGCCCTTTGCTAGAGGCAAAAGACCTATAATCATCAGGTTTAGCTAGATCAGCCGCAGCGTTTTTTACAGTGTTGATAACCTCTTCTAGCTCAGATCGCTGTCTTTTTAAACTGACGAGTTTTTGTTCACCACTTTGCAACGCAGTTTCAAGTTGCTGCAACATAGCTGTTCGATCGACAATATTAGTCGCTAGCGAGGCGCGCTCAGCTTCAAGATTTTTCTTAGTTTTAGCCAGATTGATCTTGGTTCTATTAATTTTTTCGACGACAGTGGTTAAGTCGTCCACATCCGCTTTAAATTGTTGCACCTTTTGCGAGCGCGCCTTTAATAAGTAATCATAATACTTAAGTACTCGAGCTACCTGCTGAGGATCCTGCTGATTGAGTAATAACTTGATGGGCTCTGCGGTACCCATTTTATGGGCTGCTCTGATCTGCTCAGCGATGGCGTTACTCTGTTCATTGATTCGTTCCTGTAATTGTCCCTGAGATTTTTTTAAGCTTGAAAGTTCACTCTCAGTTGCACTGATTTGCTGGCGTGACTGACGGATACGGCTACTTAACTGGGTTGATTTGAGCTCAATCACTTTTAATTGGCTGTGCAAATTGTCTTTTTCTTGGCTCTGCCGTTGCAGTTTGTCTTCAAGACGGGAAATGTTGCCCTTGAGTTTATCCAGCTTTGCCTGTTGCTCAGCTTCTCCAGGCTCAGCCATACTTTCAAAACTCACAGCGAACCCAAGTAGTAGTGCTAGGCAGGCGCGACTTAGATAACTAATTGAGAGTGATAATTTTTCAGTTAAACAGGATACTGTAGAGTTTAATCTTAAGGAGGTGAACTTGCAGAACAGATTGATCATTTTGCTTATTGATCATTCTATTAACAGAGAACGACCGCTCATCTCTTTTGGTTGATCCAGTTCCATCAATGCCAAAAGAGTAGGCGCAACATCCGCAAGGGAACCATCTTTGTCTAGAGAAAGATTTTTACTGCCCGCATAGATGAGGGGCACTGGCAGCGTTGTATGCTGGGTGTGGGGCTGATTGCTGGCCTCGTCAAACATCTCTTCAACATTGCCGTGATCGGCAGTAATTAACACCTGACCATTTTGCTCAGCCACCGCCTCTACAACCTTTTGCAAACAGCTATCGACAACTTCTACTGCTTTTACCGAGGCCTCAAAGTTTCCAGTATGACCTACCTGATCACAGTTGGCATAGTTGCAGATAATGCTGTCGTATTTGCCAGAGGCGATCGCCTCGAGTAGTTTTTCAGTCACCTCTGGGGCGCTCATCTCAGGCATTTGATCGTAGGTAGTAACCTTGGGGGAGGGAATTAAAATACGCTCTTCGCCGTCAAACAGCTCCTCGCGACCACCGCTGAAGAAAAACGTTACATGGGCGTATTTTTCAGTCTCGGCAATGCGCAGTTGTTGTTTGTTTTGACTGGCTAAATATTCGCCAAAGGAGTTAACCAGATTCTCCGGTGGATAGGCACAGGGTACATCCAAGTTAGCCTCATACTCTGTGGTCATTACATAATGGCTTAGTGTGGGCACACGGTTGCGCTCAAATCCGTCAAATTGCTTATCTACAATAGCGTGGGAAATCTGCCGTGCGCGATCGGGTCGGAAATTCATAAAGATTAATGCATCGCCATCTTCGATTGTTACAGCCCTTGCGCCGGCTTCAATAATGGTCGTTGCCTGAACAAACTCATCGTTTTCATCTCTGTCATAGGCAGCCTGTAGAGCACTGAGGGGATTGGTTGCTGTAAACTCAGCAGTGCCATCAACCATAAGGTTATAGGCTTGCTCCACCCGATCCCAGCGTTGATCGCGGTCCATTGAGTAAAAGCGCCCTATTATTGAGGCGATCTTACCCACCCCAAGTTCAGCACACAGCGCTTGGGTTTTCTCAAGACTAGACTTGGCACTCCTCGGTGGACAGTCACGACCATCCAGAGAGGCGTGAATATATACCTTGTTGGCTCCCCGTTGCACAGCCATTTTTAGCATGGCATTGATATGATCTTCATGACTGTGAACCCCACCTGGTGAGAGCAGTCCCATGATATGCACAGCTTTGCCGGCCTCTACTGCGCTATCTATGGCAGTGCAAAATACTGGATTAGCAAAAAAATCACCGTCACTGATGGCCTTATTAATACGAGTAAAGTTTTGATAAACCACACGCCCAGCGCCCAGTGTCATATGACCCACTTCCGAATTACCCATCTGCCCTTCTGGCAAGCCCACATACATACCAGAGGTGTGGATTAGGGTTTTTGGATTATTGTTCCACAGGCTCTGCCAAAACGGTGCATTGGCGGCGGCAACAGCATTGTGCTGGCTTTGCTCACGATGACCAAAGCCGTCGATAATAATTAATACTGTGGGAGCCTTATCTGTGCTCATTGATATAAGTACCTCATGATTAAGGAAACAATTTTAAAGATTAGTCAGCCTTTTCGCTACGGTAGCTGTTAAAAAACTTACTGATTTTCCAATATCTCCCAACGCGCGTAACAATGGCTGAGTTGCTCTTGCAGTTGCGCTAGGTGTTGTTCGGTTTGTTGAATCTGACTTCTTTCGCCCTTGTAGAAGTCCGGTTGGCATATCTGCTGGGAAATGTTGGCAATTTCTATTTCAAGCATTTCGATTTTGTCTGGCAGACCGTCTAGTTCTCGCTGATCTTTGTAGGATAATTTTTTTGAGGAGGACTTTTGCTTAGGCTGAAGTTTTTGTGACTTTTTTTCCGCTTTTTGTGGTTTATCGCGCTGCCTTAACCAGTCGTTGTAACCACCTACATAATGATTAATGGCACCATTACCCTCAAAGGCTAATGTGCTAGTCACCACATTATTGATAAATGCTCGATCATGGCTGACCAGAATCACAGTGCCCTGAAAGTTAATTAATAATTCCTCAAGCAAGTCCAAAGTATCTATATCGAGATCATTGGTGGGCTCGTCCAGTATCAAGATATTGGAGGGCTGTAAAAATAATTTTGCCAGCAACAGCCGGTTTCGCTCACCCCCGGAGAGGACTTTGACAGGTTGGCGACAGCGCTCTGGTGCAAACAGGAAATCTCGAAGATAGCTCACCACATGTCGTGATTTGCCACCTATATCCAACATATCCCGACCGCCAGAGACATTGTCTTGCACCGACTTTTCTTCATTCAGGGCACTGCGGTACTGATCAAAGTAGGCGATACTCAGATTGGTCCCGATGTTTATTTTGCCAGACGCCGGAGCCAGTTCGCCCAACAGCAATTTTATCAATGTGGTTTTGCCGACACCATTGCCTCCAATTAGACCAACTTTGTCGCCACGCTGGATGATACAGGAAAATTGACTGATCAAGGGACTGGTTGTGCCATCATCGGTAAAACCAAAGTTAACCTTGACAGCTTCGACCACGATCTTGCCAGACTTTTCTGCCTGTTGAATGGATATTTTTGCCTTGCCCTGACGCTTGCGCCGTTCGGCGAACTCGACTCGCATGGCTTCGAGTGCACGAACCCGCCCCTCATTGCGTGTGCGTCGCGCCTTGATTCCCTCACGTATCCATGCCTCCTCTTGGGAAAGGCGCTTATCAAACAGAGCATTGTGTCTGTCTTCGGTCTCTAACATGGCTTGTTTGCGCTTTAGATACGTTGCGTAGTTGCAGTTGAATTCAGTCAGTTTTCCACGATCGATTTCAACAAAACGCGTTGCTAAGTTATCCATAAACTGACGGTCATGACTGATAAAGAGCAGAGCTCCTTCCCATTTAAGTAAGAACTGCTCAAGCCATTGTATGGCCTCAATATCAAGGTGGTTGGTGGGTTCATCGAGAACCAGTAAGTGGGGATCACAGACCAGAGCGCGGGCTAAAAGCACACGGCGCTTGTAGCCACCAGATAGACCTGCAACATCTGCATCAGCCTTGAGTGCCATCTGAGTAATGATTGCTTCAACGCGGCGATTAATAGCCCAGCCATCAAGTCGATCTAATTCGGCCTGACAGGCCTCCAAATCATTCATGGTCCTTGCATTGTGATCATGGGTCAATTGGGTCGTCAGTCGATGATAGCGCTGAACTAATTCACCTTCGGCACCCAGTCCTCCGGCGATAACATCAAAGACACTGCCGCTCGTATTCTCGGGAACTGCTTGCTCAAGTTGTGCTATCCGCACCCCTGTAGCGTATTTAATAACCCCATCATCTGCATTGATCTGACCAGTGAGTATTTTTAACAGAGTCGATTTGCCAGCACCATTGCGGCCTATTAGACATACCCGCTCACCCCGTTCAATGGAAAAATTGATCTGATCGATAAGCGCCGGTTGGCCGAAGCTAAGGTAAATATCCTGTAAGGAAACCAGTGACATAATTTATCCAACTGCAAAATAAACCCTGTGGTCTACAGGCTAAGTTAGCTAAAACGTTACGCCTAGCCAAATGGTTTTGTTAATAGTATTAACTTGGGCAGCAACGTCATCGAGCCCAATAGAGCCGCGCTCATGGCCAGTCCCGTCAATAAGCCAAAATAAATGGAGGGAATGAAATTTGATAGAGCTAGAATTGAAAAGCCAACGATAATAGTAATGGCTGTATAAAACAGCGCGCGACCTATACTGGCATGGGCGCGGTACATAGTAGCTATATAATTGCCATCAACAGCAAACTCCCTTTCAAAGCGCGTGATGTAATGGATGGCGTGATCGACACCAATGCCCACTGTGATTGCCGCAATAGTGATGGTCATCATATCCAGGGGGATGGCAAAGATACCCATGCCGCCAAGTACCACCCCAGCTGCGAGAAAGTTCGGCAATATAGCGATTATAGAAATTTTTACAGATCGAAATAACACCAAAAACATCAACATAATGCCCACAAAAACAGCTCCCAGAGTCA
>CAXEWB010000290.1:0-2178 GCA_963999835.1 uncultured Cellvibrionales bacterium
AGCAATCAAGATCTGGAGGCTAAAAATTTTAGCGGCGGTTAATTTTGAATGTTAAAATCTCTGGATGAAAGGAGATATTCAGGATTCTCATGGAGAGAGAAGCCAACACCTATACCGGTTGGTTAATACCCTATGTCTGTCGATTATAATACTGAGTCAATGGGATCAGCTAAATCACAGCATTTTTGCTCTCTTGCTGTTGATCTCCCTCATCATTTATCAGTTTTTAATCTTTTTTATTGAAAATTCTTTTGCTAAAAGTCTTAGCAACGCTGTATTACAAATAGTTAGATTTTCCGATGCTGTTTTTGTCGGCGTTTTTATCGCACTTATCAGCTACGATATTATTCTGTGCATAGGCATTATTTTCAGCTTAATCATTGCCTCTCTAGCTCATCCCTTGAGATCAAATACTTTGGCTTTACTCGGTCTTGTGGCAGGCGGTTTGTTAGCTCTGATTTTTTCTTTACCCACTGTTGTCTTATCAGACTATTTACGAGCCTTTATATTAATAATAATTATGAGCTATATGGTTATTTTTAGCGTTTTAAATAATCGGCTTAACAGCGATTTATCAAGCAAGTACCAGTTGTTATTAACACTTAATGCTGATCTGAAGATACGTATTTTTAGGCTATCAAAATATCTATCTCCCACACTGAGAAAAGGAATTTTGGCCGGCAATGATGTCCGTGTAAACGCTCAAGAGAAAAATTTGACTATCTTTTTTTCAGATATGCAGGACTTTAGCAAAATGTCAGATGCACTAAGCCCAGAGCAATTAACATGGGTGATTAATTCATATCTAACCGAAATGTCAGAAATTGCATTTCGTTTTGGTGGCACACTCGATAAGGTAATCGGCGATTCTTTAATGGTCTTTTTTGGTGATCCAGAGAGTCGTGGCGAGCAAAATGATGCTTTAGCCTGCGTCTGTATGGCTCTAGCAATGGGCGAGACAATGGAGACTCTAAAAAATCGGTGGACGGCTAATGGCATTAGTAATCCTCCCAGTCTGCGCATGGGTATCCATAGTGGAATATGCAAGGTGGGTAACTTTGGCACCGAGAACCGCCTCGAATATACGGCATTAGGCAAGGCAGTCAATTTAGCAAGCTATCTCGAGGCAGCGGCTAGAGCTAATGAAGTTGTAATTTCCCAATCAACCTACAAGCTTGTAAAACATTTGGTGCACTGCATACCGCGTGAGCCTATCAAAATGAAAGGCTTTGCCAACTCACTGACTGCCTACAGTGCTATTAAAATTACTGAGAATAACCATTTAATAACAGATGCAGTGTCACAGCGCTAACGGTATGGCTATTGGGCGTCAACTTCCTGATACTCTTTAATAGAGGGGCAGGAACAAACCAAATTTCGATCGCCAAAGACATTATCAAGGCGCCCAACTGGTGGCCAATACTTGTTTTCACGAGCTGCTTGTGTCGGATAAATCGCCAAACTGCGACTGTAACTGCGCTCCCAAACATCCGCAGTAGCAACCTCAGCAGTGTGTGGGGCACCAACAAGTGGGTTATCATCGGCCGCAAATTGTCCACTAGTTATCTGCTTTATCTCCTCAGCGATAGAGATCATAGCCTCGCAGAAACAGTCTATCTCAACTTTTGATTCACTTTCGGTTGGCTCTATCATTAGGGTGCCGGCAACAGGAAAAGACATGGTGGGTGCATGAAACCCATAATCAATCAGACGTTTAGCCACATCATCGACACTGATACCTGTCTCAGTCTTTATAGCTCTGGTGTCAATAATACACTCATGGGCAACTCGACCATTGGCACCGGTAAAGAGAATCTCGTAGTGTTTCTCCAGGCGTTTAGCGATGTAATTGGCGTTGAGTATGGCGATTTGTGTCGCTTGTTTTAACCCCTCAGCACCCATCATGCGCATATACATCCAGGTTATCGGCAAAATACTGGCACTACCAAAGGGCGCAGCAGATATTAGTCCGCCGTTTCGGTTATTATCTTGGCTATCTCTGGGCAAGTAAGGTGCTAAATGCTCGCCTACTGCTACCGGACCTACCCCTGGACCCCCACCTCCATGGGGAATACAAAACGTTTTGTGCAGGTTGAGATGAGATACATCACCGCCAAATTTTCCCGGCTGACAGAGTCCCACCATAGCATTGAGGTTGGCACCATCAATGTAAACTTG
>CAXEWB010000291.1:0-2706 GCA_963999835.1 uncultured Cellvibrionales bacterium
AGTTATTACTTTGGAAATTTTCAATTGTTTGGCTAAAAGGGGTTACATTTATGTATCCGTTATCCAACTGTTTCTTGAATCCAACTTCATAAAGTGTAACTTCTTCTGGCTCGGCGAAATATCTTGAACCATCAAAAGCCTGACCTGCATATACTGCTGGATCAGTAGATACACTAACCGAAATTGGCTTAAAACCAGTTGAGTAACTAGCGTACACATTTGTGTTATCATCCAATGCATAAATAAGCTTGGTTGATGTTGTAACATCATCTGAAGTAAATACCCCGTCCTCAGTTGCGTTAGGGTAGTTAACAAATTGCGGGAAGAACTGAATAGCTGTTAACCCAATAGTAGCTGGGTCTAAAACAACAGGTATTTCAGAGAAATTATCAATTATATCTACATCAGTGACGACCGTCTTTTTGTCATCAATATATGCAGCAGAGAAGTCGATAGTTAGGTTTTCAGTAACATCCCAATCAATCTGAGCATAGAGCTGGATAGTTTCGGTATTTACGTTAAAGTCAGTGTCTTGGATACCCTGACCAGCAACAAACCATGCATCATCAACGCTTGTTCCAGTAAATGTACCAACTAATCCTGCCAATGTAGGAGCAAATGCAGGGTGAGTTAAAGCACCTATGGCACCCACTGGATCGCCATTTGCATCAACAAATAAACCAGTTCCCGGAGCAGCGGGATTTTCAAATCCAGCTATAGCCTGAGTTGCACTTGGTAAAGCGGCAACTTGTTGAATAGCGCCTGTACCAACAAGTCCAGCGATTTGAGTAAGGTTGGGACCACCTTGAATAGCCAGCAGAGTATTTACAACATTTCTAATACCTGCAGTATCTCTGAATAAAACAGATCTATCGCTTGTAATATCCTCGTCCATGTAATATGCGCCGACTAACCACCTTACATCACCAGAGTCGTCAGATTTAAGCTGAAACTCTTGAGTAAAAGTTTCGAAATCATAGTCAACTGACTCGATTAGGATATCAGCGGGAAGAAAGTCAACATCAGCGCTAGCCGTGAAATCATTCTCGCGATAAGCACTAATAGATGTAAAAGTTGCTGAACCAATATCTAAGTCAAATTGAGCTGATAGTCCTCTACCTTCAGCTTCTGATGAAGGATCGAAGTTTGCTCCAAATCTACCCGAGTGGGATCCCACAGGTGGGCGTGCAGCTAAAATGCCGGCTTGGAGAAGTGCACCATCAATCAGGCCAGAATTTACTTGAGCAATACCACAACAAACTTCATCTAAAGAGTCGTAGTCAGCAATAATGCGCATTGTGAGTTCATCTGATAACTCAGATAGTATCTGACCACGAATGGCGTATCTATCACGATTGTTAACATCGTTACCAGTCAATGTATTTGTCAGGTAACCATCCCTCTCATTTCTGGAGGCTGATAGTCTGAATGAAGTTGTATCAGACAATGGACCAGTTACAGTACCAGATATCTTTTGGTGACTGTCATTGCCACCTGTCAAAGATACTTTGCCACCGAATTCATCCTCAGGAAGCATTGTTTTAATATTAACAACCCCAGCTGATGCTGATCTACCAAAAAGAGTAGATTGTGGACCTCTAATAACCTCAACTTGCTCGATACTTATTAAATCATTTAAAGCAGATTGGTTTCTTGTTCTGGATACTCCATCAACAACAATACTTACAGAGGGCTCAATACCTGGGTTGTTCGTACCATTGCCAAAACCCCTAATAAAAACAGTGTTGTTCAATGCATTTTGGTTTTGAGTAAATTTGACTGAAGGTACTGAAAATTGAAGTTCTGAAAGATCATTAGCTTCAGTCATTTCAAGATCTTTAGAAGTTACAACTGCAACTGAAACAGGAGTATCAACGAGTGCTGTCTCCCTCTTTTGTGCACTGACAATAATCTCGTCAACTTGGGCAACTACAGACCCGGTAAAAGCAAAAACACCAACTAGTGATGTTACACCAAATTTAATTAAAGTGTTTTCTCGCATAGAGATAGCCCTCCAAATTTTTAAATAATTGGAGAATAATTAAGCATAGTTGAATAGATAAGTAACTAAAAAATAATAATTAAAGTACAAAAATGTCAGCGTTATGGTTAATGTGATATATTTACAACAAAGTTTTGAGACAGTATTTTAGAATACTTCAAATAGCCCTGCTGCACCCATTCCGCCACCAATACACATTGTGACTACAACGTTTTTAGCTTTACGTCGTTTACCCTCCATTAGCGCATGGCCCACTAATCGGGCACCAGTCATACCAAACGGGTGACCAATAGCAATTGAACCACCATTAACGTTGAATTTTTCATTATCAATGCCAAGTCTGTCTCTACTGTAAAGTGCCTGACTTGCGAAGGCTTCGTTTAGCTCCCACAAATCAATATCATCAACCGTGAGACCTTTACGTTCCAACAGGCGGGGTACGGCAAAAACAGGACCAATACCCATCTCATCCGCCGCACAACCTGCTACTGCAAAACCCCGGAATGCACCAAGTGGTTCAATATTTCGTTTCTCAGCCTCTTTAGCCTCCATAACAAGAACTGCCGCCGCACCATCAGATAATTGAGAGGCATTACCAGCGGTGATAAATTTATCTTCACCGCGCACTGGCTTAAGAGATGCCAACCCCTCTAATGTTGTATCTGGACGGTTACAGTCATCACGATCAACAACCGTATCGACAA
>CAXEWB010000292.1:0-5486 GCA_963999835.1 uncultured Cellvibrionales bacterium
GAATTAGCAACATTACTGGTTAATTCTTTCTCCAATTGGTAATAGGATTGTTGGAATTTTGACAACTCTGGACTGTCTAGTTGAACTTTTTCTGGCGCCGCTACAGCCTCAGCAGCTTGAGCCTCTAGCTCAGCAAGGGCTGCCTCAGCATCCTCTTCCTTCTCTGCATCAAAGAAACCTGATGCAAACAATGTTGCGGCTATAGTTATACCTACGACCAACAATAGTCCAAAGACAATAAGAATAATTTTAAGGATCGGGCTTTTTTTCTTGCCTTCGTCTTCTGTATCTTCTTCACTCATTTTGTAAATCCTCTCGTTTTAGATTAACAGCTACAACAACCTCTAAATTAAAATATCTAACCCATCATCTGTTTTTCGCTGGGTCTGTGTTTGATTATCAGTCTCTTGGGACTGACTCTTGGCAACCTGATCTCCACGGCTATTTTGGCCTGTCGAATTTCCGTCAGATTTGCCATTATTTCCCTGCTCTAGCCCTTTGTAAGCACTTTCCATGCCATGTTGTTCAAGAGCGAGGCGTAATCGGGGCAAACTTTCACTAATTAACTCCTTTGTGACGCTATTTGCTGTGTAAAAATTAGCTTCCAACTCGCCATTTTTCATTTCCAATTGTATCTCAATTCGACCTAAGCTTCTTGGATGCAATTCCATCTCCACACGCCATTCACCACGAGCTACTTGGGCAGTGATTCTCTGCCCTAAGGCTTCAGAAAGCCTGTGTGACAATGCGTTGAAATGATCTCGGCGCTTCATAATATCCTGCGCCGGTATGCCATTTAGCGTCTGGGAAAAACCCCTTTCACCAGACTCTGAGAGACTGGTCTGAAGCGGCAGAATACCTGTCTCTGGGATAGGTGAAATTATGTTAGATTGTGATGACAGTAAGCTGATAGGCGCTAGTTTTAAGGGTGCTGTCTGCTTATCCACACTCATTTGCGGCATTTTCTTCAACTCATTATCAGACACTTTCAACATCAGTTTAATGGCTGATGTTTGCTGCATAGGCGCCTTACTATCAGTTGATAGTGTATCCTTAGTTACCGATGTAGCTAGCTCTTTTTGACTGTTTTTAACCAAACCCGCTCCTGGCATTGGTGACGCATTTTTTAATGAATTTAACCATTCAGTAGCAACGGCATGACTTTTGGACTCGGCCTTACTTCCCAACATAGCTTGTTTTAAATTATCGGCAGTATCGGCACCTTGTGTTTGGCTCAGCGTTTTATTTTGTTGATTAGCCAACTTAGATTCATCGCTAAAAGACGTTACTGGACTTGGGGTTCGATTGAGCGCTCCAGAAACCGTAGATGTTGATGGCTTGATAATCGACTGCTGATCTATCAATAGCGCAGCTATATTGTCCAAGTCTTCAGAGTCTGCTAATCCATTGGCTAGAGATAGCGCCTGAATCTCTGCACTGGTGGCTTTATCAGCACTTGGGGTAGTTATGTCCCGACCTGTAACAGGTTGCTGCGGCAAGTCCTTTTCAAGTAAGGATTGTAATGCCTTAGGGTCAATGCCTTGGTGGACAGCAAATTCAGTTATAGCTTGATTGGAGGGCTCAGATCCGGCAACGAGAACCTTTAAACCAGATTTCAGTGCCCGTTTTTCTAGCAGCACACTTTCCAGATCCCCAGTATCTGCCTGATCTGGTAAGGAATTGCCACTAAACGGCAAAGAATTGCCACTTCGTGCCGCTGTTTTACCCGCTGCACTGGCCTTGAGAATGGCAGCAAAAGTACCTTCTAGTTCTTTGGCTACTCCATCTATCCTCTCTGAGCCCTCAGTTTTGCTGGGGCCAGGGGTTGTTTTCATGGCATTAAGTAGATTGGTTAAATCGACCACTGTCTGTTTTTCTCCGGAAACAAAATAATATTAACCAGAGAATTGCAATACGCATGCCAATCGCTAGATCTATGTTCTTTTGGCAGAGTTATACAGTATTAAATTGTCGCTCTCGGTTGATTTTGCCTCCAAATAGGACGTCTCTTTACGGTACTTTTCATTGGCGCGCTGAGCTAGACTCTCGACCTTTATTCTCTCTAGATCCGCTACCTGTAAATTTTTCCTAGCTTCCTTGCAATCAATCTCAAGACCGTCTACGGCAGATCTGGCTTGGCCGGCAATAGATTGCAATTGCACAATAAATTGTCGGTAATTTCGCGCCTCGGAGGGATTGTGAGATTGCTGTTGAAGGTCGTTTAAACGTTGATTGTATTCGAGCAATAGTCGGTTAATTTTTTCGTTTCTCATAATAGCCTCTTGCTTCTGTTGATGGACATTGGTTAGACATAATTGCGCCTGTCGTACCTCAGCCTTAGCTTTGACTAAAAGAGAATCCCAAACTGCTTTGTGTGCATTGGTAGTAGAATTGCTCATAATAGAAACTCAGCATCAACCCTGCTGTGCGGTCAGTTGACTTAACAGCTGTTGTGCCGTTTTAAATTGCACTGAAACATCACTTGGCTGTTGCAACAGAGCCTCCATGCCGGGTCGAAGTTTTATTGCTTCATCAAGATCTGGATTGGTCCCTGCTTCATAAGCGCCCACTTGAATGAGGTCCTGATTTTGTTGATACAGGCTCCACAGTCGCCTAAAGCGACTGGCAGATTTAAGCTGCTCAGGGGTGACTAGACTATCCATAACTCTAGAGATGGATCCCGCCAAATCGATCGCCGGATAATGGGCAGCATCTGCCAAACTGCGCGACAGCATCACTTGACCATCTAGTGACGCTCGAGCTATATCCACAATGGGATCCGCTCGATCATCGCCCTCAGCTAAAACTGTGTACATGGCTGTGATTGAACCATGCCCACCACGACCTACCCCGGCCCGTTCAATCAACTTTGGCAATATGGCAAAAACTGAGGGCGGATATCCCTTGGCAGTAGGGGGTTCACCAATGGCTAAGCCAACTTCGCGCTGGGCATGAGCCACGCGCGTTAAACTGTCACAGAGCAGTAGTACATTTTTGCCTTTATCTCTGAAATACTCAGCAATTAGATGGGTTAAATTGGTAGCCTTTAATCGCAAAACAGGGGAAATATTTGCCGGCGCTGCGACAACCACTGATTTGGCTAATCCCTCTTCTCCGAGGATATTATGAATAAACTCTTGAACCTCTCTGCCGCGTTCTCCAATAAGTCCAATCACGACTACATCAGCTTCAGTATTCCGTGTCAACATGCCGAGAAGTACTGACTTACCCACACCTGAACCGGCCATTAAACCCATTCGCTGGCCCTGACCCATAGTTAAACAGGTGTTGATAGCTTTAATACCCGTATCCAAAATTTTTTTAATGGGGCCGCGCTCCATAGGGTTAATACTCAGGCCCTCCATACCCAACTGCTGGGTGTAGGCTATAGGTCCGCGAGCGTCAAGTGGATTGCCTAGGCCGTCGATAACCCGGCCCAACAGGGAATCGCCCAAACTGGCTTTTGAATGATTTGATCTGACCCATACCCGAGCTCCTGGGCCGACGCCACCAGGATCGGAAAAGGGCATTAGATATAAGAGATCATTGTGGAACCCAACCACTTCAGCATCAATCACTGTTCCCAAATCAAGATTCTCTACCTGACAATGTGCGCCCAGTGGAGCGATAATACCTTTTGCCTCTAGGGTCAGGCCCACTACACGAACCAACTTACCACACTTGCGCGGTTCAGGCCCGCGCAAGGTGGGAATGAGTTTTTCTACCTCTGAATCAAACGTTGCTATCTGCATCATAGTTGGGTCGCTACACTGTATTATTCAGACTGAGGAGGTGGGGTGTCGATGAGCTGCTCACTATCAGCGCCGCCCTCTTCCTCATTGCTGTCGTTATTTTTATCCTCAGAGTCGATTTCGCTATCATTGCTCTGTTGCGCTAATGCATCCTTCTCAAGTTCAGGTTCAGAATTAGCCTGCTCTGTTATCTGCACATCCTCAATAATTTTCTCCTCGACAGGGTTAGCAAATTTATACTCGCCTGCACCCTCACTGCTGGCCTGCGAACCCAGACCTAGAAGTGAATCTGTCAAGGCTTGCAGTCGATTCTCAATAAGGTCCTCTACTGCACTATCATCCATGTTGATTTTGATACTTCCACGACTGAGTTGTTGATCAGCGCGCAGGTCTATGTTGCCCTGCTGATCATCCAGCTTAAGTGTAAACTGTTCTAAATCCACAGGGTTTAGATAGATCACAATGGGTCCCTCGCCCTGCTGTTCTATGTCTTTTAAAACCTCTTTGACTAGCCTCTCTACCGCAGTAGATGACAGGGTTAGCTCACCGCGAACCAATTCCTCTGCCAAGTGCAGCGATAATTGCTTGAGGGGTGCATAGAAATCATCTGTGTTGGCCTGAGCGGATCTAAACATATCAACCAGGGCCAAAAATGCCTCTCTGGCCTCACGCCATTGATCATTCCCTTCTGCCAAACCACGCTGGTATCCCTCAGCATCAGCCTCCTGTTTGGCCTGTTCCATTGCCTCTTCAGAGTACTGAGGAAGCTCGGGTTGCGGGACCTCGTCAGGCTCTCGCGTCTCGTCGGCTAATACCTCCTCTTGCAGCTCCGTCTCTTCCTCCTCATGCAAATCCAGAGATTCGGTTTCCCGAGCCCCCTCAGGTAGGGCGTCAAGAGACCTGGGCTGCATAGGAGAAAAAGGGGGGGTATCCGAGGATGCCTTAGACAGTCCCCAAGGGGATTTGGCAAACGCCCTAGCCTTTTTTCCGGCCTTCAATAATTCATTGAGGCGCCAGCTGACAGAAGAAAGAGGATCAGACAAAATCATCTCCCCGTCCAGCCAACACCAGGTCGCCGGAATCAGACAGCTTACGCGCAATTCGCATAACCGCTTTTTGTGCGTCTTCAACATCGGTAATCCTGATCGGGCCCTTGGCTTCCATATCATCCATAAACATGATTTTTGCACGTTGTGACATATTATCGAGGAACTTATCTTTGACGATCTCATCTGCACCTTTCAGAGCTGTCATCAACATGTCAGGCTCAACATTGCGCATAAGTACTTGGATACTTCTGTTATCAACGCCTGTCAGGTTATCAAAGGTAAACATGCTATCTTGAATGCGCATAGCAAGCGTTTCATCAAGCGTATTCACGCCGTCCATAATCGCTGATTCCAAGTCCACTTTGGTAAAGTTCATTATCTTAGCTGCGGTTTTAACTCCGCCGAAACTAGACGATTTTGCTGACGAGCTTGTAGAGAACTGCTGCTTCATAATGCCCTCAAGTTCTTCCATCGCTGAGGGTTGAACCGTCTCCAAACTTGCAACACGCTGTATAATCTCAGCTCGATTTTCCCGCGGTAGAAAATTCAGTACGTCTGCCGCTACATCGTATTCAAGCACTGAGAGAATAATAGCAATGACCTGCGGATGCTCATCACGAATCATCTCACCAATTGAGCGCGCATCCATCCAACGGAGAATTTCCAGCCCCTTACTGGACGAGCC
>CAXEWB010000293.1:0-5068 GCA_963999835.1 uncultured Cellvibrionales bacterium
ATGCGAATCAGACCGAAAACGCCGCAAGATTATATAATTTCTGCCGCTACGTAGATGATTTGGCTGATGGCAATCTGCCGCATAAATTACGGCATTTGCAAGAAATCTACCGCAGCCTTGGCGCTGATGATCCCTACGCTATTTTGGACGATTCCTACGCTATTGAGGATAACCCCCAACTCACAGATTTTCTATTACTTGCCTATCAAACAGGTGTGCCTCTGGCAGCGGCAAGAGAACTTCTAGCAGGCATGATCAGTGATCAAACGTCTGTTGAAATAGATAATGAGAGAGAATTGTTGCGCTATTGCCACGCTGCAGCAGGCACAGTTGGCGTAATGATGTGCAAGATACTGGGTTGTAAAGAACAAGGGGCACAGCAGTTTGCGGTTGACTTAGGTATCGCCATGCAACTCACTAATATTGCTCGAGATGTCCTAGAGGACGCCCAGATGGGACGCCGCTATCTTCCCCGTAATTGGGTCGATTTATCATCCAGTGCTATTGCTAAGGCAGATAAATCCATTCACAACGATGTATCCCAAGCAATTGAGCGAATATTGGATTTGGCAGAAAAATATTACCACAGTGCTCTAGTCGGACTGCATATGATTCCAGGGCGCGCTAGATTGACAATTGCAGTAGCGCTGAGGCTTTATCGACAAATTGGTATTCAATTAAAAAATACTGGTTTGCAATGGTGGCGTGGTCGAACTGTGGTGAGCAAGTTTACTAAATTAATGCTCACTGCAAAGGCTTTGATTGATATTATCCCAAAGGATGTGCCCAACCATCAAAATTCCCTTCATCAAGCCTTAAAGGGTCGCTGTGGTGTCAGAGTCAGTTGATATCGCAATTATTGGGGGTGGCAGTTCCGGACTTAACCTTGCCAGAGAGCTGTGTCAGATTCAAACCATACCCCACACCCTGGTCATTGAACCCAAAACACCAAAAGACAGAGACTGTAGCTGGGCACTTTGGGCTGAACAGCCGTTCGATAAAAACTATGCACCCGCAATTAAGGGATCATGGCCTGCATGGCAACTTGTTGATCACAATGGCAGCATTGCCCATGTCGGATCCCAGTATAATTACCTCAGTTTAAGTGCAGAGAAATATCTCACTTACTGTGAGTCACAACTCAAAGAGCCCATATCTCTGCGCCGTGACAGTGTGAAGAAACTACAAACGATTGGCGATGGCGGATTGATAATGACCTCCCAATCTACTATTAATGCTAGATATATCTATGACAGCAGACCTAAAACTTTCCCCAATAATGCTCTGAAACAACATTTTCTAGGCTGGGAAATAATTACCAAAGAGCCCATACAGAACCCCCATATAGCCACACTGATGGACTTCAGGACTGATCAATCTCAGGGGGTACACTTTATCTATGTACTGCCCTTCTCACCACGACATCTATTGGTTGAGTCTACACTTGTGACGCAACAACTGCAGCCAAAAGATTGGTATAGGCATGCCATACAAGTCTGGTTAAACGATAGGGGTATAGAAGTTTCACAACATGTAGGCGAGGAATATGGTGTCATACCTCTGGACAACTGTGTTTCAACTAGCCGGTCTATAGGCGCTTCGAGTGGCGCAATCAGACGTTCATCGGGCTACGCATTTGTAAACATTCAGCAGCAAACCAAACAGTTAGCGCATGGGATCGCGGAGGGCAACTACAGGGTACCCAAACCGATTACGAGGGGCCTTAATTTTATGGACTCAATCTTTAACGATGTTCTGTTAAACCACCCAAACTTGGGCACAGAGATCTTTATGCGTACGGCTAAAGCATTGAACGCCGACCAATTTGCACAATTTATGCTAGGCCGGGCTGACACTTATAGTTGGGCCAAAGTAGTTGCCGCCATGCCAAAAATACCTTTTATCAAACAAACCATTTTTAGCAATAAAGCAGGTTCCCCTTGAGCACTATTGAACTTCTAGCATTGGGCGCAGTTCTGTTAATTGGCATTCCCCATGGGGGTCTTGACGCTGTCATTGCAAGGCGACATGGTTGGCCTATGTCATTTCCTGCATGGGCCAGCTTCCATTTACTTTACCTCTTTCTTGCATTATTGGTTATTTTGTTGTGGCAACAACTACCTCTGCTAACCCTTGGCTCGTTTCTCATTATCTCTGGTATTCATTTCGCCCGCAGTGACTGTGATCCCATCACTCATCCTCGGCGGATTTCTCTTATCGCCCACGGAGGTTTAGTTCCGATTGCCATACCCTATGCACAAGCCAATCAAGTACAACCCATTTTTACTCTGCTTGTGGGTGAAACCAATACACTTGTTCTACTCAACATAGTGCAATTATTACTCCTACCTTGGGTCATCTGTGTAGCTCTGTATGGCTACCATGCATTAAGGGATGCGCTAATAAGAAAAGCCTTTTTTGCCCTTGTTGGCCTTATAATAGCTGCTCTGGTGTTTCCACCATTGGTTACTTTTGCCCTCTATTTTTGTATCTTGCACAGCCCCAGACATATGCGTAGCACGTTTGCAAAATTGTCGCTCCATGAGCGTAAGCGCGGTATTATTGAAATGATTGTTTACAGCATTATCGCTATTATGGCGATTGTCATAGGTGCTATTTACTTTCAAAATGATATGCAATTGGGGTCAAAATTAATTCAGTTTAGCTTTATTGGTATTGCCGCCCTTACTGTACCCCACATGCTTCTGGTTGATTATGGGGCCGTTTCAAAAATGAGATTTGCCAAATGGTAGATATTTCTAGCCGCAAACAAGATCATATTAATCTAGCCCTTCAACAACAAAATCAGTGCCAGGACAGCAATGGGTTTGATCAGTTCCAATTTGAACCCAATCCAATGCCCGATCTACACCTTGATGAGGTAGATTGCAGCACTCAGTTTCTCAATCAAACCGTGTCCACACCTTTGGTTATAGGTGCAATGACAGGCGGATGTGAACAGGGTCATATAATCAATCAGCACCTCTGCGAGGCAGCACAGGCGTGTCAAATACCAATGGCTCTGGGCTCGCAACGTGCAGCGTTGGAATTAAACCTTGAGCAGAACGTTCGTAAATGGATACCTACGGGTCTAGTGCTAGCCAATCTGGGTGCCACTCAGATAAAACAACAGGGTATTGATCTGGCATTGCGCGCCGTTGAATCCGTAGAGGCTAATGCATTGGTGATTCACCTAAACCCTCTGCAAGAATTGATTCAACCCGGTGGTGATCGTGACTGGCGGGGGGTTCTGGCGGCCATCCAACAGTGCGCAGAAAGACTTCCGGTTGAGATCATTGTCAAAGAGGTTGGCTGCGGCATTGGTGCGAGTGCTGTAAAAAAACTGAAGCAGGCAGGGTTACAATGGATTGAACTTGCGGGTCGAGGAGGTACCAATTGGGCAAGCATTGAAATCGCTCGAAATAGCTGTCAACTGCAGCAGCAAGTCGCTCAACCCTTTATTAATTGGGGGCTGAGTACTGCTCAAGCCTTAAATATGGCGCAACAAAACTGTCCTAGCATGAATTTCATTGCTTCTGGCGGAATAAGGCATGGTTTGGATATAGCACGCTGTATTCGTTTAGGTAGCAAGATGACTGCTATCGCACAGCCTTTTCTCAAACCCGCCACTACGTCCACTGAAGCAGTGGTGGATAAAATCCATATTCTTAAGGAGCAGTTGCGTTGGTCAATGTTTCTCACTGGCAGTCAAACTCTGCAAGACCTAAGGAATGCCAATCTAGTTTCTGCTGATTGATGTCCTATTTCAAATACACCAGCTCCTATGATTCAGTTAATCTGGATTGAACTATCTGTCACAAACAATTGCGGTGGTAGAGATCAAGCCGTTGCTTTAGACTTAATGTTAATAAAACTTTTTGATTTAGAAAGCCGCTATGTCCATAAACTGGTACCCCGGCCATATGCACAAGGCCAGCAAAGAAATGACCGAGATATTGCCTCAGGTCAACCTTGTGATCGAATTATTGGATGCGCGACTTCCCTTTAGTAGCTCTAATCCTTTTATACAGACCTTATGTAGCGACAAACCCCGCATTAAACTCCTCAATAAAGCCGATCTGGCTGATCCCCAAATCACCAAACTCTGGCAGATCTACTTTGAATCGCAGAACAATACCAAATCCATGGCTTTGGATTTAAAAAATAGTGATCCCAGTACCGCAATTATCGATTTAATCAATAAACTTTATCCACAGAGGGAGGGTGCGAGCACACTGGCGATGGTGACTGGCATTCCCAATGTCGGTAAGTCGACCCTAATCAATAGCTTAGCTGGAAAACATATTGCCAGAACTGGCGATGAACCAGCTATTACTAAGGGTCAGCAGCGAATTAATTTGCGCAATGGCATTATGCTACTGGACACACCCGGGGTGCTATGGCCTAAAATTGAAAATCCCAATAGCGGCTTTCGGTTGGGAACCACCGGTGCAATCAAGGATACCGCCATCAGTTAAGAGGAGTTAGCATTCTTTGCTGTTGAGTTTTTTCTAAAGCAGTATCCCGAGCGTTTAACGCAGCGTTTTGATTTACTTCAGTTGCCCGACACTGAATTAGAATTGCTAGAAATCATTGGTCAGCAGAGGGGTTGTCTCAGAGGTGGCAATCAAGTGGATTTAGAACGTACATCCGCTCTATTTATTAATGAATTGCGCGCTGGCACGCTCGGTCCTGTAAGCTTTGAAACACCGCAGGTCATCGAACAGGAAATGCAACAGGTTGCGATTTTGCGCGCCGAAAAAGAGGGTCGTGAACAACAGCGCCTAGAAAAAGCAGCGGAACGACGCAAAAAAGCCAGAGCCAATCGAAAAAAATAATTTACCTAACGAATGATAGCTGACTAGATAAGCACCGTGTAACTGAGTGACTATTGATTTTACAATTGCTCCCATGCAGTTAGATTTCCTTGATAACACCTCTATAACGCCACAGCAGGTTTCGTCTGGATTCCCCAATAAGATGGTTATTCTCGATGTTGAAACCACTGGTGGAAAAGCCACATACCATCGTATTATTGAGATTGGTTTACTTGTTGTAGATGAGGGCC
>CAXEWB010000294.1:0-3207 GCA_963999835.1 uncultured Cellvibrionales bacterium
GCAAAGCTTTGTTCTGGGGATTGATCTGAATTTTCAGGATAGGCTGGTATCCAACTGATAAAAGGCAAGGTGATAAGAAAGCAGATAATAAAAACCCAGTAGATACCCTGCATGGATAGCATGGGTAGAAACTGCATCTCGGCGGCTTGGGAAAAGGCGAATGCAAATAACATTAAATTGTAGGCTCGGGCAGGTCGGGAAGTGGCCCCCAGAGAGGCCACAGCTACGGCTGTATAAATACCGCTACCAACACCTGCAAGAAGGCGCAGCCAGAGTACTTGTTCATATTCAACCATTTTTATGCAGAGACCATTAGCCAATATTGCAATGGCAATACCTACAACAACTAATAAACGGCGGTTAAATCGAGCAATAAAAAATGCCGTTATAACTGCACCGAGGGATAAACCCCCTAGATCAGCACCAGCAACCCTGCCTACCTCAACTTCAGAAAAGCCCAACAAATTTACCCAAGCCGTGCTTATAACGGGAATTCCAACCAACACTCCATAACCCACCAGGGTCATGTAGAGGCTGACAACTAGGGGACGCCAACCATCAAAGATTGTTTTTTGATTACCGCTAATCACTGAATTCATATTAAGCCCTTAGACAAGTTTAAGCACAGAGTGTTTCTCACCCTGACTCAACTGATTATTAGTTATTCTGACTTAAGTCATTGGAGGATACCAGTTGATTCAGTGAAAACGCCAGACTTTAGATAAAGTTTGCCTTGAAAACCATTATAAAGCTATCTAACCCCTAGCTTAGGAGGTATAAACTGTTGGCCATTGATAAGCGACTTACTGTCAATGGCGATGGGGAGTGGTAGTAACAGCCGTGGGACTGCCCTCCCGTATTTCCTTGAAGCAGGTCTTTTATTGGGGAGGACTCCCCACCATTGAGAACAAAAAAATGGTGAGAATTTCCACGCGAGTTACTACACTCGTAATTATCATTATAGATTAAAAAAAATTTAAAAACGTGAATTGTTTCACAAAAATTATTCTTTTTGCTTTTGCGGTGCAAAAACCATGAGAAATATCAGATTTCAAACACTGATTTAGGTTGATTTGAGTAAAGCGTCAGTAAAAGCAGGGTTCACAATAGCTAAATTAAAACGCTCTGCGTCTTGGGCGCCCAAAAATTATCCGGCTTTGATGGATGAAAAAGCCTCTCTAGTAACATTTTCAAGGGTATTATCTGAATGCAAAATAATATTATCTTCAATCCTAATACCACCAAAAGGCAACCAACTTTCTATTTCCGCCCAGTTAACGCTATCTGCTAAATCAGAGACGCGTAATCTGTCTAATAAAGGGGGTATAAAATACAACCCAGGCTCGACCGTATGCACTTGATTGGACTCCATGCGTGCACTCGCTCTTAAATTTGGATAAATCTTTGACGCAGGTATAGGATCACCTTGAGGTGTAGCGAGCTGACTACCTTTATCGTGCACATTACAGCCCAGATGATGGCCAAGCCCATGGGGATAAAAGCTATTTATTACTCCCTGATCCACAGCCTGCTCGGCAGAATAATTTAGCAGATTAAAATCAATCATTACCTGAGCAATTTTATGCTGCGACTGAACATGAAGTTCAAGGGGACACTCGCCTATTCCGCCCAATGCAACTAATTCATGCTGAACTTTATCCATCTGCTCAATCATGGCGGAGAAATCACTGCCCTTATCAAATGCATAGGTGCGAGTAATATCCGCTGCGTAACCATTATATGCGACACCCGCATCGATTAGGAAACTCTTAGGTTTCACCCTATTCTTGCTCAGGTCAGTATGATGCAGCACTGCAGCATGCTCGTTGACACCGGCAATTATTGCATAGGGCATATCGTTTTCACTGCAGTCACAGGCAGACAAATATGCAGAGGCTATTTCAAGCTCTGAAGCACCTGATCTAAAGGCCTCCTCAGCAGCTCGGTGGGCAGGCACTGCCATCTCATTGGCCATACGGATACAGGCGTGCTCATAAGGCGTTTTACTGCGGCGCTGAAAATCAATCTGATTGAGTACCACATTGGGATTAAAATGATCCACTGGCACGTTCAGATCATTGATTTCATTTAGTAACACGACGCTCTGATTTGGTTGCACAAGTTGCTGCTTGAGATCATCTGTATTGGCGTATTCAATTATTTCCAGACAGTTCTCGAAACCATCAGGCAAATGTTGGGGCGGGGTATGCCAGATATCTTCGATAGTCAGAAGATAGAGTTGTAGTCTATTGCTAGTAGCGCTGATTCGCAAAAAGGACCCAGCCCGCTTACCGAGAGGAACCCACTCTCTAAAGTAGGGATTGGCGATAAATGGGTAAGGCAAATCGTCCTGAAATTGAGTTTTCTTCGACCCAGAACCGATAATAATGGAATCAAAGGCAGTGGCCTCAAGAATTGCGTGGAAGCGAGTCAGTTTTTCTTGGCAATGCAAAGCATATAATGAGGCTGACGGATACTTGTTCTGCATCATTTCAGGCAATCTCAGCCTTCTTTCACTAAACCAGCTTGAGGATCATTGTAGATGGATTTGTCTAATAACCCCTCACTGTTGGCAACCACAGTCGTTACCATAGCATCACCTGTCACATTGGTTGCCGTTCTCATCATATCTAACAGGCGATCAACGCCTATAATCAGACCAATCCCCTCTACCGGCAACCCCACCTGATTCAACACCATCACTAACATGACTAGGCCAACCCCCGGGACTGCAGCCGTGCCTATAGATGCCAGTGTTGCGGTCAGAACCACTGTCAAATACCCCTCGAGGCCGAGACCAATATTGTAGGCTTGGGCAATAAATACTGTGGCAACACCCTGCATAATGGCAGTACCATCCATGTTTATTGTAGCGCCCAAAGGCACAGTAAATGAGGCGACGCTATTATTTGCGCCCAAACGTTGTTCTACGGTGCGCAGGGTAACTGGCATCGTAGCGCCACTAGACGCAGTGCTAAAGGCCAAGGCTAGCGCAGAGCGCATTTTGCTGAGAAAAATTCTGATATTTTGACCGGTAAAAATCTTTAGGATAAATGAGTAGACCCCAAGACTGTGCAATAGCAATACAAACACTACGGTAAGAAAGTATTTTGCCAGACTTAAAATCATACCGACGCCCACTCCGGCAAATAGCTTAGCTAGCAGGCAAAAAATTCCATAGGGAGCGAGTTTCATTAAAATCATTAC
>CAXEWB010000295.1:0-1896 GCA_963999835.1 uncultured Cellvibrionales bacterium
ATCTGCGCATCACTCAGCTGCTTATCTGCACCAAGATGGCGAGCCAAATCCCCGCGACCAACAGTTTCCACTTTAATGATTTCCGCGCCCATATGTGCTAATTGGTGACAGCAAAATGGGCCTGCCAAAACATTGGTTAGGTCGAGAACTCTTACTGAAGAAAGCATTTATATCTATCCTGATGCCACTTCTTTTGACGCCTTCCTTGACCGCATGGCTGGCAGCACAATCAGTAATACAGCAATCCCCAATAATATGGCTGTCATTGGACGCTCCCATATAAAGCTAACTCCATCATAAAGCTGGGTTGCACGTGAAAAATTGTCCTCCAACATTGGCCCAAGGATAAAACCTATTAAAAGCGGGGCAAGCGGAAAAGAGGCAAAGCGCAAAATCGTCGCCGCAACACCAAGCCCAACGAGAAACAATAACTCTGTAGCGTTATTCTGGCCGATATATGCGCCCATTAATGTGAAAAACAGAATAAACGGGATTAGAAAAGTGCGCGGTACCGTCAAGACTTTGGCGATGTAGGGTATGAGCGGTAGATTCAGAATTAAAAGTACAACATTGCCAATATACATGGATATGATGACAGACCAGAAAATTTCTGGCTGATCCTGCATTAGACGCGGCCCTGGTGAGACATTCAGCGCAATCAAAGCTCCCAAAAGAATTGCAGTTGTCCCAGACCCTGGAATTCCCAGTGTCAGCAAAGGCACAAATGAACCAGTACAAGCGGCGTTATTAGCACTTTCAGGTGCCGCTAAACCTTTAACAGAGCCCTTACCAAATTCCTTTCTTTCTTCCTGAGGCGCGATATTTCGTTCAACCGCATAACCAAGAAATGAAGCGATAGTGGCACCAGCACCTGGCATTACACCAATCAGAAAACCTTGCAAGGACTGCCGCCCAATCACGGGAGCAATCTTTTTTGCCTCGTCTTTTGTAATGCGCAGATTTGTGATGTCTGATTGTTTACTGCCTGCTTTACCAGACCGGCTCGGGTCAAGTACCAGAAACAATGTTTCAGGTATCGCAAACATCGCCATGGCTAGAGTGATAAAACCTATACCAGACTGCAAATCCATAATGCCCATGGTAAAGCGTGGCATATTAAACTGAGCGCCCTCCCCCACTGTAGCCAGCACAAGACCAACAACCGTCATCAATAATGCTTTTGTCACCTGTCCAGATCCAGCAAAGGCCGCTATGGCCGATAGGCCAACAACCATCAATGCAAAATATTCAGAAGAATGAAATAGCAAAGCCACAGAGGCCAAAGCAGGAGCAAAAAATACCAGCAAAAGAGCCCCAACTGTGCCACCAGCAAATGAGGCTATCGCAGCGATAGTGAGAGCCTTTCCAGCCTTGCCCTGGCGAGTAAGAGGATAACCATCAAAGCTAGTAGCAACTGTAGAAGCTACACCAGGAGCATTTATTAGGATAGATGAAGTGGAGCCGCCAAAAACAGCCCCATAATATACACCAGCTAAAAGGATGAGCGCTGCAGCCGGGTCACCAATCGAAATCGCCACGGGGATCATTATTGCAATTATAGACATAGGCCCAAGACCAGGCAGCATACCTATGAACGTCCCAATAATGCAGCCACCGATGACCATGAGCATATTCTTGACTGAAAGGGCGGTATACAGACCAAGCAAAAATCCTTCAATCATGGATAGCCTTCCTAACTAATGTTCAAAAATATAGGAAAGGGAGTCATGTAAATGCCAAGCACTGAGTCAACTAGATACCAGATCCCATAGCTTGCCATTCCGGATACAACTATCAGAAGTAGAAAACGACGCTCACCGAGCAGAGCCGAGCCCAAAGATAAGAATAGAAACGTCGCTGCTAAAAAACCTAAGCTGCGCAGTGTGAGCGCATAGA
>CAXEWB010000296.1:0-2973 GCA_963999835.1 uncultured Cellvibrionales bacterium
AAGGTGGTGCTCTAACCAGCTGAGCTACGGTCGTACTGTCTGGACAGATAGAGGGGTAATTGTCTAAAGGGCGCCTATTTTAACGGCCTTGATTGCCTTCTGCAAAGCATTTATGCCCTTGCAAAATTGACTCATAACAAAAGGTAAAAAACTTTCTAATCAGTGTAACCCAGAAGACTGGGCAGACCCGGAGCCGCATAGTCAACCATCTGTTTGTGAATGTCGGCAGGTACCTCTGGCATGACATCTCGTGAGCCCTATAGTAAATCACGAGAACTTTACAGCAAAACTCTCCTCTACAACAATTTCATCACCTCAAAAAGACAAATGGAAACGCTATGCGAATAATATTAAGCCGCTGTTACCCGAACTTAAGACCCTATGAAAAACAATTGAGGCATTTGAGCGCTCTAGTCAATAATTTTCACTGGTATCAAAGAAAAAATCACAATTAGAGATAATCAAATTCTTTGATAATTTCTAGCAATAAAACTTGGAAGATCCGTAAAAAGCTAACTTCATTTCTCTTTATGCAAGGAAGGGAGTATTTGCACTGTTGTAGGAATAAAGACGGTTCAAATAGTTTACTACTGTCGCATTGTTTACCGCAGATGAAGCTGACTCTTGCTCAAAACGCCTTATGGTTAATCCCAGTATTTCTTTCGCCTCACTGTCATTGCCAAGCTGACTAAAAATTTCCGCAACCAAAAGTGCAGAGCGACAAAACCAATCACAGGACACTTCATAGTCAATACAGCGAATACCAATAAGCATTTCGGCTACTTCAAAGGCACAGCCTCCATGGCAGACAGCCTCAGTCATAAGACCCTGCTCAAAAAATGACTTTGCAGCATCATATTCGTTCTGCCAAAACCTAACAGCATAGGATGATTTGACCGCTAACTCCTCACGATGCGCAACACATAAAAACTTTAACTTCATACATTGCTCCAACTAAGCACTGAATTTTAATTAATTAGACCTGAGATGTTTTATGACAGGCTTCTGCTACAGATAATAGTTGACTTTTAAATAAATGTAAATGATAATCATTCGCATCTATTGAATTGATAACTTTTAGGTATTTTCCATGCTCAAGAATAGAACAAAGACAGTTATGGTCAGGGTGGCATTTAGATTACTTCTTAAAACAATCATAGTATCACTGCTATTGGGGCTGTATTTTTATAGCTGGAAACTGCTATACGGGTGAACCTAATGAGATCCAAACTCAAATCCAGAGTTCACTGAAACAATCCACTATAAGATTATAGAATCGGAGCTATTTACAGCGTTTCTAAAGGAATTATCAATTAACATCAGAGCCTTGAGGATTTCTTGGCAAGCCTCTCATCTGCAACAATTGAAGCATCTATATACGACAAATGAAAACACAGCCCAAGACTAGAACTATTGCAGGTGATTTTTTCTACCGATGCCGAAGTACTGTATCCCCCTCTCTTGCATACGATTGGGATCATAAAGGTTTCGTCCATCAAAAATAACCGGTGATTTGAGCGTTTGGGAGATCAACTCAAAGTCGGGTGACCAAAAGGCCTTCCATTCTGTGCAGATGACTAAAGCATCAGCATTTCTCAGCGCCGACTCTTTGGTGCCACATAATACTAAATCATCACGCGAACCATAAGCGTGCTGAATGGCGTCCATTGCATGGGGATCAAAAGCCTGCACTTTAATGCCTCGCTCCCATAGGGCCGCCATTAAGGTTCTACTAGGTGCCTCACGAATATCATCGGTTCCGGGCTTAAAGGCAAGACCCCACAGAGCTATCACTTTGCCCTCTAGTTTACCGCCAAAATACTCATCAATCTTTTTATACAACAACTCTTTCTGCTCGTTGTTAACCTGACTGACAGCACTGAGAAGCTTTGGCTGATAGCCGTGCCCTAGCCCCGTGGCCTCGAGCGCCCGTAAATCTTTGGGGAAGCAAGAACCACCAAAACCACAACCCGGATAAATAAAGCTATAGCCTATGCGCGGATCAGAACCAATACCCACTCTAACCTGTTCGATATCGGCACCGACGAGGTCAGCAATGATAGCAATCTCATTGATAAAACTTATTTTTGTCGCCAAAAGTGAGTTAGCCGCATATTTAGTTAATTCAGCTGAACGAATGTCCATAAAAATTAACTTGTCTCGTTGGCGATTGTAGGGAGCGTATAGCTCTTGCATTGTGGCCTCGACCTCAACACTATCAGTACCTATGACGATGCGATCTGGCCGGGTAAAGTCAGCAATTGCCGCACCTTCTTTTAGAAATTCCGGATTTGATGCAACTGAGAAGGAATATGTCTCACCGCGGGCATCGAGCGCCAACTGCAACCGCTGTCTAACTTTGTCCGCTGTCCCTACTGGGACTGTTGACTTGTTGACCACTACTTTGGGACCATTCATGAACTGACCTATCGTATCAGCAACCGCTAACACATAACGCAGATCTGCTGTACCATCTTCCTCTGCGGGAGTCCCAACCGCAATAAAGATCAGCTCAGCATCCTTAATAGCCAGTGCTGCATCAGTGGTAAAGCTGATTGTCCCATCATTCAGTGATCGCGCAATCAGTTCTTCCAGACCCGGCTCATATATGGGAACCTTGCCCTCTGCTAAGGACTGAATTTTAGATTGGTCTATATCAACACAGGTTACTTGATTGCCCACATTTGCAAAACAGGCGCCCGTCACTAGTCCTACATAACCACTGCCAAATATTGTAATTTTCATACTGACCTAGAGGCTCAACAAAAATCGATATTATATTAACAGTTTATGACAAGCAGATGTTGTTAGGATCATTTACTTTTTCGAGCATTAGGGGGAGGAATTAGGCTGACAGCTAATTCAATTTTTGTATGAGAAGTGAAAGTCTTGATTTATAAAATGTAAATAGGAAGGTTCAGAATAATCTGAAGAATGTCCTTATAGTCGCATCATCCTTGATGTCACCTTCCT
>CAXEWB010000297.1:0-8334 GCA_963999835.1 uncultured Cellvibrionales bacterium
ACCACACCTTTTAAATCGGCAAAGCTGATATCTTTATCAACCACTAAGCCCTCGACTTGGTGAAACATTGGCGTGTGGGTAAGATCGGAGTCACAGCGGTAAACACGGCCAGGACAGATAACACGAATTGGCGGCTTTTGCGTCTCCATTGTGCGCACCTGAACTGGTGATGTATGGGTACGCAGCACCGTGCTGGAATCAATATAAAACGTATCATGCATAGCACGTGCTGGATGATGACTGGGTATATTTAGCGCTTCAAAGTTATGGTAGTCATCTTCAATTTCTGGTCCCACCTCCACTTTGTAACCGACACTGGAAAATATACTTTCAATACGCTCCATAGTGCGCGTTACCGGATGCAAACCTCCACTCTCCTCACCGCGGCCGGGCAAGGTAACATCAATTGTCTCGCGCGTTAGACGCTCGTTGAGAGCACTCGCTTCAAGCTCACCCTTGCGAGTATCTAACTGCGCCTGAAGAGCCTGCTTTACTTCATTTATCTTTGCCCCTGCAGCAGGGCGCTCCTCAGCAGACAGAGCCCCAAGACCTTTTAAAAGACTAGTCAGCGCTCCCTTTTTACCCAAATACTCAACACGCAGAGCTTCCAGATCAGACAATTCGCTGGTGGAGGCAATTAATGCTTGGGCTCGATTAGCTATTTCTTCCAGTTCAACCATTATTATTTACCAACTAACACCTTGGCTATCTTATTACCTACAAAAAAATAGGGAAAGAGCAAGCGCCCCTTCCCTATATGCTGACATCGTAGATCTGACTCTGTCTAGTGATGTATTAACCGAGAGCGGCTTTTGCTTTTTGAACGACCGCCCCAAAAGCAGGCTTGTCATAAACAGCCAGATCAGCTAATACTCGCCGATCCAGCTCAATACCTGCTTTATTGAGTCCATTAATAAGTCTGCTGTATGAAAGCCCCTCAACTCGAGATTGAGCATTAATACGAGCAATCCAAAGCCTGCGGAAGGTACGTTTTTTGACGCGACGATCGCGGTAGGCATACTGCCCTGCTTTGGTGACCGCTTGCACGGCAACACGGTAAACACGACTACGCGCTCCGTAGTAACCTTTAGCTTGCTTTAAAATCTTTTTGTGTCGACGATTAGCTTCAACACCACGTTTTACTCTAGGCATAGTATTCTCCTACCAAAATTAAGTTGATTTAAGCGTTGCGCAACATGCGGTCTACACGAGGCTTATCAGCTGCGCCGATAATACTAGTGCCGCGAAGTTGTCGCTTGCGCTTAGTGGTCATTTTGGTGAGGATATGGCTTTTGTGCTGATGCTTGTGCTTATAGCCCGCAGCCGACTTTTTGAAGCGTTTTGCCGCTCCACTATGGGTTTTTGCTTTTGGCATTTCTGATCTCCTAAAAAAAGGGTTTAAATTCAGTAAGAGCCGCCCGGACAGCCTGCCAAAAACAATTGGCTGAGCGCGGGTCGCGCTATGTACCTTACTGTTATTTCTTGCTACTACTTTTTCTTGCTGAGCGGCGCCATGACCATGGTCATTTGACGCCCTTCTAACTTGGGATACTGCTCGACTTGAGCCAGCTCAGAGAGGTCCACTTCAACACGCTTCATCATCTCCGCACCCAATTCCTGGTGGGCCATTTCACGGCCACGAAAACGCAGAGTCACCTTAGCCTTATCTCCGTTTTCCAAAAACCTAACCAGATTACGTAGCTTTATCTGGTAATCACCTTCATCAGTCCCAGGTCTAAATTTCATTTCTTTGACTTGAGTCTGTTTTTGCTTCTTCTTTTGTTGAGCGAGTTTTTTCTTAATATCAAAGACGTGCTTGCCGTAGTCCATGACCTTGCATACCGGAGGTTCCGCATCTGGCGAAATCTCAACAAGATCCAATGAATCTTGTTGCGCTGTCTCTAGGGCTGTGGCTATATCAACAATACCCACTTGAGCACCATCAGCACCGATAAGCCTTACTTCTTCGGCTGTGATTTCATCGTTTAGGCGCGCTCGCTTACTGTCTTTTTTAATCTGTTCTACTCCGTTATATTTTCTTACCCTTGACTGCAGCTCTCTCGCTGTTGCTTAAAGCGGTCAATAACCGTCTGCAGAGGCATGCTTCCGAGATCCTCACCATCGCGAGTACGAACAGCCACAGTGTCGGATTCTACTTCTTTATCACCTACGACAAGCAGGTAGGGTACCCGCTGCATCGAATGACCGCGAATTTTAAAGCCGATCTTCTCGTTTCTCAAGTCACAATTAACCCTAAAACCTTCATTTTGCAGAGATTTAGTCACCTTTTGCGCATATTTGGCCTGAGAATCGGTAATATTCATAACCACGGCTTGTTCTGGCGCCAACCAAAATGGAAATGCGCCCTCATACTGTTCAATCAGGATACCGATAAATCGCTCAAAGGAACCCAATATAGCTCGGTGCAACATAACAGGTGTTTTACGGCTACCATCCTCTGACACATATTGGGCGTTAAGACGTCCGGGCATGGAAAAGTCGACCTGAATAGTACCTAGCTGCCACACGCGACCAATACAATCTTTAAGGGAAAATTCAATCTTAGGGCCGTAAAAAGCACCCTCTCCCGGAAGTTCTTGCCACTCAAGTTGTTGAGCATCTAGAGCCTGTGCCAAAGCCTGCTCGGCACGATCCCAGCTTTCATCAGAACCAACCCGCTGTTGCGGACGAGTAGATAATCGATAGATAATCTCATCAAAGCCAAAATCACTGTAGACCTCGTGCAGAAAATCTATAAATTCCGAGACCTCAGACTGAATTTGATCATCGGCACAGAAAACATGACCATCGTCTTGAGTGAAGGCGCGCACGCGCATGATACCGTGCAGCGAACCTGAGGGTTCATTGCGGTGACAGGAGCCAAACTCAGAAAGGCGCAAGGGAAGATCGCGATAGCTTTTTAAGCCCTGATTAAAAATTTGAACATGACAGGGACAGTTCATTGGCTTGATAGCATAGTCTCTGTCTTCTGTGGATAAATTGAACATGTCATCGCCAAATTTGTCGGCATGACCAGATTTCTGCCACAGACTAAAATCGACGATCTGCGGTGTTTTAATCTCCTGATAACCTCGCTGCAACTGCTTGTTGCGCATAAACTGCTCAATGGTATTGTAAATAGCCCAACCTTTTTGATGCCAGAAGACACCACCGGGTGATTCCTCTTGCATATGAAAGAGGTCTAGCTTTTTACCAATCTTGCGATGATCGCGCTTTTCTGCTTCAGCCAAACGATTGATATAGGCTTTGAGGTCCTTTTTATTGGTCCAAGCAGTACCATAGATTCTCTGTAACATTTCATTATTGCTATCGCCACGCCAATAAGCACCTGCCACTTTGGTCAATTTAAAGGCAGCCAATTTGCCTGTTGACGGCACATGGGGGCCTCGACATAAATCCAAAAATTCACCTTGCCGATATAGCCCTATAGGCTCATCGGAGGGGATGCTGGCAATAATTTCTGCTTTATAGTCCTCACCCATCTGTTTAAAGAAATCCACCGCCTTATCTCTATCCCACTCCTCTCTGGAAATTGGGAAGTCTTGCTTGGCAAGTTCCGACATACGATTTTCAATAGCTTCGAGATCTTCAGGCGTAAAGGTTCGCTCGAAAGAAAAGTCATAGTAAAAGCCATCTTCGATAACGGGACCAATGGTAACCTGAGCCGATGGGAATAACTCTTTGACTGCCATAGCCAAGAGGTGTGCAGAGGAATGACGAATAATTTCCAATGCCTCTTCAGAGCGATCAGTAACGATGGACAAGCTAGCATCATTTTCAATGAGATGGGAGGCATCTACAGCGACCCCGTCAACCACACCGGCCAGTGTGGCCTTAGCCAAACCTGGGCCAATATCAGAGGCCACATCTAATACAGTGATAGGCGTATCAAAATTTCGTTTTGAGTTATCGGGAAGGGTAATAACAGGCATAATAGTTTCCTTTCAGTGGTGACCCATACCAAAGGCCACGTGAGTAATTAATTTAGGGCGCATAGTTTACTCAGTAAAATAAGCATTACAAGCCTAAATAAAGGTTACGGTTACGTTAAAATGCCCCTTGTCTAGAGCCAACAAGAGAACAAATTGCTGTGAAAATATATGTCGATGCCGATGCCTGTCCAACGGTGATCAAGGACATCCTCTATCGGGTCTCACAACGCACCCAAATTGAGGTAATTTTAGTGGCTAACCAGTCTATCTCGACTCCGCGTATACCCTCGGTAAGGGCTATTCGCGTCAGTTCAGGCTTTGATGAAGCAGACAATCATATTGTCAGCCTAGTTGAAAGGGATGACTTAGTGATCACTGCCGATATTCCATTGGCTGCAGAAGTTATCGAAAAAGAGGCCTCTGCACTCAATCCCCGCGGCGAAATGTATACTAAAGCCAATATTCGTGCGCGTCTCAATATGCGGGATTTTATGGATTCCATGCGCTCTAGTGGTGTTCAAGTAGGAAGTGGTCCGCCTCCGCTAGGTCAACGGGAGCGAATGGAGTTCGCCAACGCATTGGACCGTTACATACAAAAATTTCAGGGTAGCTGATCGAGCAATCGTGCTATCTGGGCTGCTGTAAATGGCCAGCCCTTCTCACTTCCATCAGCAAATAATACAACGGGGATTTGCAGTCCATAGCGCTCAAATAGCAACTCATCATCACGTACATTGATCTCTTTTAGACCTATTTTTCGCTCGCTTAACAGTGGATAGAGAATAGATTTAGCCTGTTCACAAAGATGGCAGTGCGGACCGGTTAGCAGTTTTATTTCAGTCGCCATTATTTATCACTCATTATAATGTTATCGCTAGTTTAACTATCAAAGCCACTGCGTTTTGTGATCAACCAAACATTATGGATACGCGGGTTGCGCTGAAAATCCATATCCAAGGTCTGAGGCGTTATGTTCTCGCAGTTAAACTGCCTACTTATCAGCTGATCCATTTTAAATTTTCGAAAGTTGTTGGAAAAAATTAATTTTCCCTCGGGATTTAATTTTGCCATGGCCTTGCGAATCAACTCTGCATGATCGCGCTGAATATCCAACACTGATTGCATTTTTTTTGAATTTGAAAAAGTGGGTGGGTCAAGGAAAATAATATCAAACGTTTGACTATCACTGTCCAACCATTTCAGGCAGTCGGCACGCAACAGTTGATGTTTCGAAACATCGATGCCATTGAGTGAAAAATTGCGTTGCGCCCAGTCTAAGTAGGTATTGGACATGTCAATACTCAGAGAACGCTTTGCTCCCTGTAACGCAACTTGAACTGAAGCCACAGCGGTGTAACAAAATAAGTTAAGAAAACTTTTACCTTTTGCCCAGCTGGCTAGCATTGAGCGCAGTGGTCGATGGTCGAGAAATAAACCCGTATCCAGATACTCCGCCAAGTTTATTTCAAGGTGAGCCTGACCCTCTTGTACCTCAATAACATCCATAGAACTGTGATTATTGCGCTGGTACTGGGCATCACCTTTTTGCCGCCGCCGCTGTTTGTAATAAATTTTGCCTTCGAGACCTTTAGCGTAGGTTTTAACCGCATCCTTCACCGTTTTAAAGCGCTGAACAGCAACTTTTTCACTGACTGAACTCGGCGCCATATACTCCTGAACATGCACCGACTGAGCGTAGATATCAATAGCCACTGCATATTCTGGTATGTCGGCATCGTAGAGTCGGTAACAACTTATTTGAGATTTTTTTAACCAACCACTGAGGCGTTTGAAATTCTTTTGCAAGCGATTAAGCAACATCTGCGATTCATCATCTAGCGGCTTTAATGGGGCGGGCTTGCTCAGACGCTCAGCTATCTGCTGAGATTTAGACTGCATATTATCGAATATCAGCAACTTACAGGGTATTGCACCATTTAGTAAACGGTACTGCTTACTTGGAGAGAGATCTAACTCCCGCGCAAGATCCAAGTTGCCAGTAAATACTGCCGCCCTCCATTGGCAAAAGTTTTTCTGCAGTACAGCGCCCAATTTTTGATAAAGAGGCCCTAACTGTTCAATCTCCCCTAAACGCTCTCCGTAGGGCGGATTAGTGATCAACAACCCTGACTCAGCCGTTGCTTTACCAAATTGATCCAATGGCTTGGGAGCAAGCCGAATATGCTCATCCAGTCCCGCCTTTTGTATATTTAATTGAGTCACTTCAAGCAGGCGCGGATTGGCATCATAACCGCGGATATCTATATCGAGAGCCTGCAGTCCAGCGCTTCCTCTCGCCTCAGCTTCATCTCGCTGTGACTGCCAAAGTGCCTCATTGTGTTGCGACCAAGCATTAAACCCGAAGCGCTCCCTAAGCAAACCGGGCGCCATATCAGCAGCCATCATGGCACCCTCGATCAACAGGGTGCCACTGCCACACATGGGATCCAGCAATGCCGCACCCTGTTTTGCCATTGCCGGCCAACCAGCGTGCAAAAGCAGTGCCGCACCGAGATTTTCCTTGAGAGGGGCGCTTCCCTGACCAGTTCGATAACCACGACGATGCAAGCTATCACCAGAGAAGTCCAAAGAGACATTTATCTGCCCCTTATGCTGACGCACCTGAACTCTGATATCTGGATTTTTTGCATCCACACTTGGTCTCTCGCCAGTGATTATGCGCAAGCGGTCCACCATCGCGTCTTTTACACGCTGGGCGCCATACATACTATTATCGATATACCTTGAGGTGCCGACAAAATCCACAGCGATACTATGCTTGTGGCTTAGATGCTCTTCCCAAGCTATTTCATGACACTGCTGATAGAGATCATCTGCACATTTCAACGCAAATTTATGCAGAGATAAGAGCACGCGATTGGCGATACGCGACCACAGACAAACGCGGTAGGCATGTTCTAGATCCCCTTTGAAATTGACCGCGGCCACGGTCTGCTTAACTGACTGCGCGCCAAGGTTTTGAATCTCATCTGCAAGCAACGATTCCATGCCCTTGGGGCAAGTAGCTGTCCAATCTAATTCTGTTGGGTTACTTGTAGCTTGCACTGTGGTAATAGCCTTAATCGTTATGGAACCTAATCCTATATGACCAATCAAAGTAAAGACTGACGCTGAAACTGCAATTACAAAAAGGCTTTATGCAACGCAATATTCAGTTCATAGGCTTTATTTTTTGTCTATATTAGATTGGGTGATAATTCTATCGTTAATTGCAATCGAAATGCTGATAAATCGATACCTTTTGTAATAACATTTGCCGCCAGTTAATAAAATTTGAGAGTTGAAGACAGACTTACTAGAATCACCCTCCTATCTTACCACCCACAACATGTGTATGAGGTCAATCATTGCAACAACATCTGGATAACTTAAAACAATGGCTAAACAGCAACATTGTTGGCCAACAACAATTGGTAGAACGTCTAATTATTGCTCTTCTCGCAGATGGGCATCTTCTTGTAGAGGGTGCTCCTGGCTTAGCAAAAACTAAAGCCATAAAAATCCTCAGTGAGGGGCTGGAGGCAGACTTTCACCGAGTCCAATTTACCCCTGACCTGTTGCCAGCTGATATAACTGGCAGCGATATTTATCGACCTGAACAGGGCACCTTTGAATTTCAGGCAGGCCCCCTGTTCCATAATTTAGTCTTGGCGGATGAAATTAATCGCGCGCCAGCTAAGGTGCAATCCGCACTTCTTGAGGCAATGGCGGAACGACAAATATCAGTGGGCAAAAATACCTATAAACTGCCCGATCTATTTATGGTGATGGCAACGCAAAATCCCATCGAACAGGAGGGTACCTATCCCCTGCCAGAAGCTCAGATGGATCGCTTTTTAATGCATGTGCTAGTGGACTATCCTGATCCAGATACTGAGAAAACCATTCTGCAATTATCTCGACAGGAAGTGATGGGCGACAAGAGCAATAGGGTTGAGGCCATCACTCAAGAGACTTTATTTGCCGCCAGACAAGAGGTTCTTCAGGTCCATATGGCGGAATCAGTGGAGGAGTATTTGGTGCAACTGGTCCTCGCCACGCGCAATTCTCAAGCCTACGGTGGTGATCTGGCTGAGTGGCTGGATTTTGGTGCCAGCCCACGGGCAACCATAGCCTTAGATCGCTGCAGTCGTGCCCATGCTTGGCTCAATCAACGAGATTTTGTAACGCCCGATGATATTCGCGCTGTGGTTCACGATGTTTTACGACACCGCTTGATTCTAAGTTTCGAGGCCGAGGCCGGCGGAATTAGCGCCAACAAGGTCATTGATCAACTTCTTACCACAGTACCTTCAGCCTAATTGTAGCTATGACCAATTCATTTAGCTCTGAGAACCCCGCTGTTGCCGATCTCAACACT
>CAXEWB010000298.1:0-2494 GCA_963999835.1 uncultured Cellvibrionales bacterium
AGCCCTGATCCTACAGCATCTCAACAGATGGTAGGCAATCAGTTGACGAAGGTACAAGTAAGTCAGTACTCACAGCGTACTTTTACACCAGAGCTCTCCCTGCCATCAAAGACCGAGCCCTATCGAATTGTAGAGTTAAAGGCCCAAGTCTCAGGCCTTCTATTGGATGTCCCCGGTCGCAGGGGGTCGAAAGTGGAGCAGGGACAACCTGTCTGTGTGATTGAACCCATGGACAGGCCATTTAGGGTGGATCGCGCAGCTGCTCAATTAGAGCAAGCACAAATAGCTTATCGTGGGGCGTTGCAACTTAAAACTGCCGGCTATCAATCCGAGCTTGCGATTGCAAAGGCAAAGGCCAATCTAAAAAGCGCTAAATTGACTCTAGAGCAAAGTGAGATTGATTTAAACAACCTCAGAATAAACGCGCCTTTTACATCAATTATTGAGACCAGACCAGTTGAAATTGGAGACTTTATTGCTGTCGGTCAACTGTGTGCAAGGCTGGTTGAATTAGACCCTATTAAAGTGACAACACAGGTTTCAGAGGCCGATATCAGCAAGTTGAAATTAGGTGAGAGTGCAGTTGCAACGTTTTTTAATCACAACAATGTAAATGTTGAGATTTCTTATATTGCCCATGAAGCGAATGCCAAGACTGGTACCTATCTTGTCGAGGTAATTGCAGATAATCCAAACTTTTCCCTCAGGGCTGGCATGTCGGGTCGGCTCAAATTTAGCCAGCCCCCCGTTCAGGCTCACCTGATCCCTGCCAGCTTAATTGTGTTAGATGCCAAAGGTGAGCCTTCAGTGAGGGTGGTAGACGAAAATAACCTTGTTAAGCAGATTAATATCACTGTAGTTGGAGAAACTGAACAGGGTCTATGGGTGCAGGGATTACCCGATATGATAACCCTGATTACAGTGGGTCAAAATTATGTTTCTGAGGGGGAGACGGTAGAGACTTATTTCCCACCTTCGGAATAAAAGCTACCCTGTTACTATGAGCCTACTAAGAACTTTTGTTGATCGTTCTCGCGCTTCACTGTCAATGATGGTACTCGTGCTAATTGCTGGGATTATTTCTCAAGCCAATATGCCAGTTGAGGTAAACCCCAATATTACCGTACCTGCGGTGCTAATTATGGTGCGCCATGATGGGATCTCTCCAGAGGATGGTACTCGCTTATTGGTCAGGCCAATTGAGAAAGAACTCAAAACCTTGGATGGTTTGGAAGAGCTGCGAGCTACAGCTCGCGAGAGTGTGGTTTATGTCTTTATCGAATTTGATATTGATTTAGATGTCGATCGGGTTATTGCAGATGTGCGAGAAGCTGTGGACAGGGCTAAAGCGGAGTTTCCCTATGAAACAAAAGAGCCAATTGTAAAACAAATCACACCCAGCCCGCAGCCCGATGTCGTTGTGACATTTTCCGGAGAGCGCGTTGAGGAGAGAGATCTATATCTAGCGGCTAGATTTTTTCAGCGTAAATTTGAGGGCCTTTTGGGAGTCCTCGAGGCTGAATTATCTGGTCATCGTGATGAAGTCGCGGAGGTGATTTTGGATCCCTCCAAACTGGATCGCCACAATATTACTGCTGATGAATTGGTCAAACTCGTTACAGTCAATAACATGCTGATTCCTGCAGGGGAAATGGACACAGCAGAGGGACGTTTTGGGGTTAAGGTTCCGGGCCTAATTGAGACCATTGCGGATATTCGAGACTTGCCTATTCGCAGTGATAGTCAGGGGGCAATAACGCTCGATGACATCGCCTCAGTGAAGCGTACCTTTAAAGATCCAACGCAGTTTAGTTCTATTAACGGTGAGCCCACCATATCAATCAGCGTACGTAAGCGACTGGGTGTGAATGCTATTGAGACTGTGGCTGCTGTGAGGGAGATTGTTGACAGCCACCGAGATCAGTTCTCTCGCGATATCAAAATCAATTTTATGCTCGATTCTTCCGAGTACGCCCAGAGTATGGTCAATGAGTTGACGGGCAATATACTGACTGCGATGGCTCTAGTGTTGGTACTGGTTGTTGCCACCTTAGGGACACGCTCTGGTCTACTTGTTGGGTTTGGCATTCCCTTTAGCTTAATCGGCGCAATCATTATTGCAAATTTAATGGGCGCAAGCTTCAACTTTATGGTGATGTTTGGGCTATTATTGGCACTTGGTATGCTCATTGATGGCTCTATTGTGGTGGTGGAATTTGCTAATACCAATATTGCTAAAGGCCTGTCAGTTCGCGAAGCCTATCTATTAGCTGTTAGACGTATGCGTGTTCCAGTAATAGCCTCTACAGGAACCACTCTTGCAGCCTTTTTGCCTATGTTATTTTGGCCAGGTGTCTCTGGTAGTTTTATGTTTTATTTGCCAGCTACAGTTTTTTCTGTATTGGCCTGGTCACTAACCTATGCTCTGATTTTTGCCCCCATCTTAGGGATCGCCTTGGCTGGAAAGCAACAGAGTGAAAAAAAAGCCACTGAG